>CAZXKH010000245.1:0-3807 GCA_964641385.1 uncultured Clostridia bacterium
TGCGGGAACGGGTGCCTGCGGTTTATGTCGGGTGCTCATTGAAAAAGGGGAAGCCGGTGAACCAACGGGTAATGAACTTATTTTCTTAAAAGCTGCTGAACTAGAACAGGGGATACGTCTGGCTTGCCAAGTAAGGCCGCAAAATGACCTGCAGATAAGAATAGTTGCAGTGGCAGAGAAGTCGAGCTGGAGATCTTTAAATAATGAAGAGGAACGATGCAGCTGTTTTTCCGAGTCATTTTCTGTAAACGACTCCCTCGCTAAAGATAAAATATTGAGCGTCAAGAAAGCTTGTGAGTTTATTAATTCATATGGAGCTGCTATTGACCTGGGGACAACTCATATCAGGATTTCCCTGTATGAACTTTCTAGTGGAAAGCGGTTGACGGGGCGATATGGCTTGAATCCGCAGACGCAGTATGGTTCGGATGTAATGACCCGTCTGATGTTTGCATCAGAGACTTCTAAACAGGCAAAAACCTTGAGTCGGCAGCTAATTGAAGCCATAGGAGAAGTGCTGTTTGATATTGCTAGTAGGGAGGGAATAAATATACAGAAAGTGGAGCGCTTGCTTGTGGTTGGCAACACGGCTATGCTAGCATTGTTGTCTGAAAAAAATTACAGTTTGCTACTTCAGCCTTATTACTGGATGAAGACGGTTGACTGCCTACCTACTAATCAGGATACTGAAGTATGGAGAGCTGTGTGGGGAATACATGCACAGGCAGAGATAGAGGTTATTCCTCCCTTGGCTGGCTTTGTAGGTTCGGACTTACTGGCCGGAGTGATGGCAACTCAGCTCACAGAAAAGAGTCCCGGTAGTCTTTTTATTGACTTTGGAACCAATTCTGAACTAGCTCTGTGGGATGGAGAAAAACTGTGGGTAACTTCAGCAGCTGGTGGACCTGCTTTTGAGGGTAGCGGCATTAGTTGTGGTATGCCTGCAGAACCTGGAGCCGTTTATCAGTTTAGCTTGCAGGGTGACCCCCTTGATTTTGCAGTATTCGACTATGAGAAGCCTCTGGGTATTTGTGGTTCAGGTTTGGTTGATCTTATTGCCAACCTATTGCGACTGAATAAACTGGATCAAAAGGGTCGGTTTTTACCAGATGATCCGGCAGAAGGAATAACCATAATTAATGGTGAAAGAGATATTATTCTGACTAAAGGTGATGTGAATCTGTTTCAGCAAGCTAAGGCTGCAATTGGAACAGGCATAAAAGTATTGCTAATAAAGGCCGGTCTAAATAATAAAGATATACGGAACTTGTATGTTGCTGGTGCTTTCGGGCGTTACCTGAATGTGGTCAACGCACAAAAGATAGGTTTATTGCCCGGAATTGATCCTGCTATGGTAATACTCTGTGGGAACACAGCGCTGGCAGGATGCGAAAAAGCTCTTTTGTCAAAGGAAATGGCAGAGAAGTTGAAATATTATGCAACTAAGGCAAAATTAATTAATTTGTCACAATATCCTGATTTTGATAATATTTATATGGAAAATCTTTTTCTTAGTCAATCAAGTGAGGAGATTTGATGGAAAAGACATGGCCCGACCAGAGTAATTACCCAATCATTAAAACGGCTCAGTACCTATCTAGCCTCACTATCAAGCAAGATATCTTAAGTGAAGTGGGAAAAGTACTGATTAGTTTTATGTCAGCGAACATGGTGGCCTTTGGAGAATATAATGCAGACGGGGAAATAGAACTTGGCCATTGGAGCTTTTGTAAAGAGTGTTTAGCTGAATCTTCATCAAACTCTCTTTATAAAAGCCTCAGACAGGGCTTAAATAGCTGGGGTAATATTAGTATGAAAATAAAAGAAGGCGTTGCTGAGACGATGGAGAGTGGTTTTCTCTCATCCCGGCTTATCTCTGAGCCGTCTAACTTTTCTATAATATTTTTGCCTCTTACCTGTTATAACCATGTTGAAAAAGTGATGCTGGTAGGATACAGAATGCCTGAAGCATTTCCTAAAGAACTGCTTAACGCTTATCTGGGTATTGCAGGTTTAGTGGCGACAACTATTGAGCGTCTTGCTACAGAAAGAGAACTAAGAAAGCACCGTCAGCAGCTTGAAGAAATGGTAAAAGAACGCACTTTCAGGCTAACAAAGGCTAACGAACAGCTTAAACTAGAAATTGTTCATCGTAAAAAGGCTGAAGAAAAAGCCGAGGCAGCCAATAAGGCCAAGAGCGAGTTTTTGGCTAATATGAGCCATGAGATTCGCACCCCCATGAATGTGATTATAGGAATGACCGACATAGTCTATAGATCAGGATTGGACAAAGAGCAAAAAGAATATGTGGGAATGATCAAAGAATCTTCATCCTCCCTGCTGACCATCATTAACGACATCCTTGACTTTTCCAAGATCGAAGCAGGATGTTTAGAACTGGAGGTCGAAGACTTTGATCTATACCAGGTAGTGGAGCGTATGGTAGCCTCCTTTGCCCTGCAGGCCCACCAAAAGGGCCTGGAACTGCTCTTATATATTCAACCTGATGTTCCCAGAGCCTTGCGGGGTGACCCGGCACGGCTCAGACAGATTATGGTCAATCTGCTGGGAAATGCCCTTAAATTCACAGATAGAGGGGAAGTGCTACTTTCTATCAGCAAAGGGCAGGCAAGCCCGGGAACTCTTTCTTCCGAAGAGTTGATCTTTTCCATCAAAGATACAGGGATTGGTATCCCCCGGGAGAAGCAGGAGCTGCTATTTGAAAGTTTCAGCCAGGTGGACTGCTCCAGCACCCGCAGGCACGAAGGCACGGGCCTGGGCCTGGCCATCTCTAAGAAGCTGGTAGAGCTCATGGGCGGCAGCATATGGGTAGAAAGCGAACCGGGCCTGGGCAGCACATTTTCTTTCAGATTGACCTTACCCTTGGCCCATGAGCCACAGGCTGCAGTATCAGAAAAGTCCAGGCCACAGCTTGATTTATCTGGCCTGCGCGTCTTAGTAATAGATGATAATAGCTCTAACCGGCCCATCCTTAAAAATACGCTGGAAAGCCAGGGTCTATCTGTTAAGACTGCTCCCGGCGGCGTCAAGGGACTAGAAATAATGCGGCACCAGGCAGCAGCAAAGGACCCCTTTGACCTGGTGTTCCTGGACCAGCAGATGCCCGATATGGACGGCATTCAGGTGGCTGAGCAAATTCAACAGGATAAATTGCTACGAGGAACAACTTTAATCATGCTCTCATCGGTGGACATACCGGTTAATGCCGACCAACGGGAAACACTGGGCCTCTTCTCCTATCTAGTAAAACCGGTGAAGCCCTCGGAACTGTTCAGCTGCATCCAAAAATCATTATACAAGGCAAAACAGCAAAAGCCACCCCCTTCAGGAAAAATATCTGTAAAATCTCCTGAGACGGGGCCGGCAGGTCAGCCGTCACCGGGAAAAGACACAAAACTAGAAATCTTGCTGGTGGAAGACAAAGCCATAAACAGAAAGCTTGCTGCCATTTTACTTGAAGAGAAAGGCTGGCAGGTTACCGAGGCTTACAACGGAAAAAAAGCTCTAGAGATTTTAGAAGTGCGCTCTTTTGATGTCGTTTTAATGGATATACAAATGCCGGAGATGGACGGCATAGAGGCTACCGAACATATCCGGCGCAAAGAAAGAGATACTGGTGGCCATATCCCTATTATAGCTATGACCGCCCATGCCATGGAGGGCGATAAAGAAAAGTGCATAGAAGCGGGTATGGATGACTATGTCAGTAAACCTATAGAAAGGGAAAAGCTATACCAGGCAGTGGAAAGAGCCGCTGAAACCAAGGTGGTTGGAATTTTTAGCTCT
>CAZXKH010000246.1:0-3794 GCA_964641385.1 uncultured Clostridia bacterium
TATTAGTCTTTTGTTGCTGCAAATTGCTAAGCTGGCCAAGAATCTGTCCCAGTTCTATGGGTAAGGGAAAGATCAGCGTTGTGTTTTCATCGGTACTGATCTCGGAGGCAGTTCTAAGGCTTCTAAGAGACATGCCACCTGGTTCCTGGGCCAGAATACCTGCTGCTTCAGTGAGTTTCTCGGCGGCCTCCTTTTCTCCCTGAGCCTGAATAACAATCGCTCTTCTATTTCTCTCAGCCTCTGCCTGACGGGCAATGGCACGCTGCATTTCGGCCGGGATTACAACATCTTTGATTTCAACTGCTGTTACTTTGATACCCCAGGGATCTGTGGCCTCATCAATGATCTGCTGGAGAATCCTGTTCAGCTTATCTCTTTCTGAGAGCAATTCATCCAGTTCGGCCTGTCCTACCACGCTTCTCAGGGTTGTCTGTGCCAGCTGGATGGTGGCCTGGTGGAACTCCTGGACATTGACCACTGCCTTGGTAGGTTCTACCACCCGGTAATAGAGGACGGCATTTACCTTACAGGTGACATTATCTCTGGTGATCACCTCCTGGACAGGGACATCATAGACCACTGTGCGCAGCGATACCCTGTCAATTTTGTCAATGATGGGGATTAAAAGGATTAATCCCGGTCCTTTGGTGCCCACCAATCTTCCCAGGCGGAAGATGACGCCTCTCTCATATTCTTTAATTATCTGAATGGCCATGATCAGTAATAAGAGCAGGACAAGCAGAGCACCTATAACACTTAAAAGCTGTGATAGTAAAGGTTCCATTTCCTAAACCTCCCTTTCATGGTTTTCGTTACTAACATTTTTTACGATTAATACCATACCTCTCTTTTCTTTAACTTCAATGGATGCTCCAGCAGGAATTTTTTCTCCATCTATACTTCTGGCCTGCCACCACTCACCACGTATTTTGACCATTCCCTCTGGGTCCAGCTCCTCTACAGTTCGGCCCCGATAAGTGCTTAATTCTCCACGGGAATGGAAGGGTGATATATGTCGTAATCGTGCCAGTCTGGAGATGACCACCAGGAAAAAGAGTCCTGTAGCAACTGCTATTCCCAGAACAATCATTCTGAAATTATGAAACCATTCCACCGGCAACATGGGTTCTACGGGAAGAAGGAGAGCTCCTAAAACTAAACTGCCCAACCCCATTAAGGTCAGGATACCAAAGGTAGGGGTAAAGACTTCAGCAATAAAAAGGATAACTGCTGCTGTAATTAAAAGGATGCCAGCGAGGTTGATTTCAAACATACCCAGCCCAAAGAGAGCCAGGATGAGAGCTACTGCTCCCAGAGTTTCGGGGATCAGGGTGCCAGGACTGTTGAGCCCAAAAATAATACCATAGAATCCAATCATAAATAGCAGTAATGCTATTTGGGGGTTGCTTAAAAGATGAGCCAGTTGCTGTTGAACTGTCATCTCCAGCTCAACCAGCTGACTCTTTTCTGTATTAAGAGTTATCTCTTCATCCAGAACTTTGGTTTGATGTCCATCAAGCTGTAGAAGCAGGCTCTCAAGGTCACTGGCTATCAGGTCGATAACTGTTTTATCCCTGGCTTCCCGGGCATCAAGGGTCAGGTTCTCTGTAACAAACTTTTCTGCTATTTCTGCTGAACGCTCCCTCTCTCTGGCTATGCTTTTCATATGTCCGGCCAGGAAATTGATGGTCTTATCATCTGCTGGCCTTGATTCGCCATCTGTTGGAGACATGGCAACAGGCATAGCTGCTCCGCAGGTGGTTCCAGGGGCCATGGCGGCCACATGTCCAGAGAGAAGCAGAAAACTTCCGGCAGAGGCAGCTATGGCTCCCCGTGGTGCGACATAGGTGATGATGGGAACAGGTGAGTTGATAATATCTTTGATAGTTTCAAGAGTAGCATCAACCAGCCCTCCGGGAGTATTGATCTTTATGATTACTGCCTCCATTTCACTCTCAGCTGCTTTATCCATCCCTTTTTTTAGATAGGAGGAGAGGCCGGTGGTAACAGTTCCTTCCAGCCTCAGTAACAGGATCTGAGGTTTATTCTCACTGCACTCTACAGGTCCTGAGGTGGAGAGGGCAATAAGGATGAGGATTACCAGTATATAACAACCTCTAATCTTATGATAACCTTGCATCTGTTCTTCCCCCCCAGTGTTCAGAGACATTATTCAAAGGGTTTATACTTATATCTTCTTTGATTAGGTAAACAATCCTTCATTGTATAGGAATAGAAAAAAAGTTCTTCAAAAAGAAGGAAATGAGTATAAAATAAAGAAATATAATAGTATAGGAATTTTTTTAATTTTTCTTCAATGCCAGCAAATATTTAACCGATAGTTAACAGTTAATTATATCCAGCACAGCTAAGGGCTGAGGCCTGTGAAGAGCCCTGGTTAACTGCATTATACCTTCGGATGATGCTCCTGTCAATCCCTCTATCCTGTATACCCAAAGAATCATCAATTAAAGATTGGTTGTCTATAGATTAGAATTTTACGATGTGTAGTTACCGGATAAATTATATCAGAAATATAACTTGATTAATCGAAACCAATTACTGGCAATCATAACTGGATTCCTGGGGAAGCAGGGTAAGAAAAATGGATCCCCTGTTCCTTGAATACTTTATTTTAACCATATTTCTGTAGTCCTTAATATATTAATCATGGTTTTTAAATTTGATCAATAAAGTATATAGAAGGCTTCTTTCTGAATATGGTGGATATTTATTCTCAACTAAGATTAAGGGAAAGAGCCTGGCTGTCCTTTTTTGATATAGTGAGCAAACACTTGGCAGTGGTGGGGATTTAATTTGTTGTTATTTGGACTGTTGATTCTTTGATAATAGTATAGAAAGGAGGGTAAATATTTTTAAATATTGGCAGTACAGTCCACTATAAATAAACAGGGAGGTTAAATAATGGATTTTGGGAAGAGGGAACATCCCTTAATTGATGAGATTAAGAGTATGTTTATTAAGGGGAAAATGGGTCGCCGTGATTTTATGCGCAATGCAGCTCTTTTGGGTCTTTCTTTATCTGCAATTAATGCTTTTTTAGCTAACTTTGGTGGTGCTGGTTTGAGTACCACTGCCTCTGCTGCAGAGAATGTTGTTCGTGGTGGCACGGTCAGGGTTGGCACCAGTGTGATAAGAGTAGATCATCCAGCCCGTCTTTCCTGGGTGGCACCGTCAAACATTCTCCGAAATGTACTTGAGTATTTAACCTACACTGATAAAGATAATATAACTCATCCTCATCTACTTGAGAGCTGGGAGCCCAGTGATGATCTTAAGACCTGGACATTAAACCTTAAACGAGGTGTGACCTGGAACAATGGTGATTCCTTTGTGGCCGATGATGTAATCTTTACCATGAATGAATGGCTCAACCCTGATGTTGGCTCCTCTACTCTGGGAATGATGGACTATCTCAGTGCCAACAATATTGAAAAGGTAGATGACTATACGGTTGTACTCCATCTTGATCGACCTCAAATTGGAGTTCCAGAACACCTCTTTCATTATCCCAACCTGGTACTGAACCATCGTTCCTTCGAGGGGGATATTCTCCGTCGACCGGTGGGTACCGGTCCTTACTTGCTGGAAGAATATCAGGAGGGTGAAAGAGCGGTCGTCAAACGTCGTCCCGATTACTGGAATGATGGTGCAGATGGAGAGCCGCTTCCCTATCTGGATGAGGTAATCTTTATTGATCTGGGTGCAGAGGCCTCGGCTCATGTGGCTGCCTTCCAGGGAGGAAGAATAGATACCATCGATTTTGGTGATAT
>CAZXKH010000247.1:0-3787 GCA_964641385.1 uncultured Clostridia bacterium
TGCTATGAAAAGGGTGCCATGCAGATCGGAATAGAGAATAGAAGGCCATATTATGCTGAGGCACAGCAGATTGTTTCTACCCAGCTGCCTCTAATCTATACTGTAGCTCAAAACTCACTTTATGCTGTCAGGAATACTCTGGAGAATACTGAACCTACTGCCTATGGTGGAGTTCTGCACAATATCGAGGAACTCTATCTGGTCGAGTAACAGTTAATAATTATTCATATATAGAAGGGGAGATTAATCTCCCCTTCTATATATTAAATTTTCGAGCAAGCTGGAGGTGAAGCAAATAAAGAGTTTTTTAATTCGCCGTTTTTTACAGATGATACCCCTGGTACTGGGAATAACACTTCTATCTTTTATTGTTATCAATCTGGCTCCAGGTGATTTCCTGGATCAGATGCGGATGAATCCTGATATTTCAAGAGAGATAATAGACCGTCTTGAAGCTCAGTATGGTTTAGATCAGCCATTGTGGAGACAGTATGTAAACTGGCTTGGCAGTCTGCTGCGCTTTGATCTGGGATATTCCTTTAACTACCGGGTGCCGGTTAGCTTTCTTATTGGGTCCCGGCTTTTTAATACCTTTTTGCTTTCACTGGTCTCCATGTTATTTGGGTGGATAATTGCCATTCCCATTGGCATCCATGCGGCAGTTAAAAAATATTCTATAACTGATAATGTTTTTACGGTCTTTTCCTTTGCCGGTCTCTCCATACCCAACTTTTTTCTTGCCACTATTTTACTCTTTCTTGTTGTTCGCTATGGCATTAATCTGCCGATAGGTGGGATGACCAGTATTGATTATGAATGGATGTCTGCCGGTGAGAAGGTAATTGATCTGGCCAGACACATGGTGATTCCGGTGATTGCTCTGGGAACTGCCTCAATGGCAGGATGGATGCGCCAGATGCGAGGTAACCTGATGGATGTATTGAATAAGGATTTTGTTAAGACTGCCCGTTCCAAGGGTCTCTCAGAGAGGATAGTAATTTATAAGCATGCAGTCCGTAATGCCATTAATCCTCTGATCACTATGTTTGGTTTTTCCCTGAGTACTCTCTTCAGTGGAGCGGCTCTGACTGAGGCGGTAACCTCATGGCCCGGTCTTGGTGATCTTATTATCGAGGCTGTCATGATGAGAGACTACTATCTGGTGATGGCCAGTCTGATTATGAGTAGTGTGATGTTAATTATAGGTAATTTAGTTGCAGATATAATGCTTGCTTTTTCTGATCCCAGGATACGTTATAATTAACCAGCAGGGGAGGTGCCTGACTTAATGGCGCAATCAGAACTGATAAAGGATGAAGGCAAGAAGATGGCAGATGAGGCGGGTGGCATACATTCACCTGTCAGAAAGGCATGGCAGAGACTTAAAAAACATAGACTGGCAGTAATATCGGGAATCGTTCTTTTAATCATCTACTTTCTTGTTATTTTTGCTGATTTTATCTCGCCCTATCACTGGCGAACCTCAGACCGCAGGACACCCTTTCATCCCCCGGCCCGGGTCTCAATCTTTGATGATGGTCGTCTGACAAGACCCTTTGTCTATGGGTATGAAAGGGAACGACGCAGCTATACTCTTGATCCCGAGCAGAAGCATACAATATATTTTTTTGTTCGTGGTGATGAGTATCATTTTTTAAACCTCTTTAAAACAGATATCCATTTATTTGGCGTAGAAGAACCAGCCCGTATAAACCTGCTGGGCACTGACAGCATGGGGCGTGATATCTTTACCCGCCTTCTTTACGGGGGAAGGGTTTCCATGTTTATTGGTTTTTTGGGGATCTTAATCAGCTTTAGTATTGGGCTTGTTGTGGGCGGTATATCCGGTTTTTATGGCGGCTGGGTTGACAACCTGTTTATGCGTTTGACAGAAATATTTATGTCGATCCCCAGTATATTCCTGTTGATTGCTCTAACTGCTGTTATTCCCTATGATATATCCGGTCCCATGCGCTTTGCAATGATAGTCATGATCCTGGCCTTTGTGGGCTGGGCCGGTGTGGCCAGAATTATTAGAGGGCAGGTTTTGGCTATCAGGGAGGAGGAATTTGTGCTTGCTGCCAGGGCACTGGGGGCCAATGATTTTAGAACAATTGTGCGCCATATACTTCCCAGTACCTTTACCTATACGATAATAGCAGCTACCCTGTCGATACCGGGATACATCTTGATGGAATCAGGACTGAGTTTTTTGGGGCTTGGTATTCAGGAGCCCTATGCCAGCTGGGGGAATATGCTTTCGGCAGCAAGAAGTATAAGAAGTATGTCTCAATATACCTGGACTCTGGTTCCAGGACTGATGATCTTTATTGCTATTCTGGCCTTCAATATCTTTGGAGATGGTCTGCGTGATGCCTTTGATCCCCAGTCTGATTTATAGAATAATTTAAAGGATTGTTGGATGGCTTTGTCGAAGAATAATAATGAGTACTCTTTAGTTTCTGCTGATAATTGACCAGGACTAAGATAGAGCAAGGGGGGTAATAATATTTGATGTATGCCATGTATTAGGAATTATTAGTCTTTAAGCCATGAGAAATAATTATTTATTCATCCCGTTTTTTAACATACAAGGGCCTGGATTTTATTATTATTTTAGAGAACCAGAATGAATGGCTGGAATGATATCTGTCTTATTTCATAGGTGACGAGCAGATAAATTGAAGGAGGTGAAATACCTGGTTATATGTTTTCAATCATGGCTATCAGCAATAGTATCTGATTTATCATCAGCAAAAATATATGTTTTGATGGTGATGATAGTTAGGGGGAGCGAAGCTCATAATTATTAAGCAAAGACAGTATTCATTTCAGTTGTTTAAATATTAAGCCATGAGAGGCCTATATTTATTTTATAGGTGTTTTTAAAATTTGTATAACCAGGGAAAAAGTATGAGTGATCCTCTATTGAGGCTGTCCAATTTGCAGACCCATTTCTTTACTGAAGAGGGAGTGGTTAGGGCTGTTGATGGTGTGGACTTTGAAATTTATGGGGGAGAAACACTGGGGGTAGTTGGTGAATCAGGTTGTGGAAAGAGTGTAACAGCTCTTTCAATTATGAGGTTAATACCCGATCCCCCGGGGAAGATTGTTGGTGGTGAGATTATCTTCGAGGGTCAGAACCTGCTGGAGAAGAGTGATTCGGAGATGAGAAGGATTCGTGGTAACGATATCTCCATGATCTTTCAGGAGCCCATGACCTCACTCAATCCGGTATATACAGTTGGGGATCAGATAGCGGAGGCCATTGAACTGCATCAGAAGAAGAAAAAGAAAGAAGCACTGGAGCTTGCAGTGGAGATGCTGAAAAAGGTTGGAATTCCACTTCCCGAGCAGAGAGTACATGAATACCCTCATCAGCTGAGTGGAGGTATGAGGCAGAGGGTAATGATTGCCATGGCTTTATCCTGTAATCCCAGGATACTCCTTGCCGATGAGCCCACCACAGCCCTTGATGTTACCATCCAGGCTCAGATACTGGAGCTGATGAAGGAACTGCGTGACGATTTTGGAACTGCGATTATGATGATTACTCACGATCTCGGTGTTATCGCTGAGGTATGTGACCGGGTAGTTGTTATGTATGCCGGAAAGGTAGTTGAGTATGCTGAGGTTAAGACACTTTTCAAGAAGCCTCAACATCCTTATACCTGGGGCCTAATGAACTCCATACCCAAGCTAACCGAACAGAAGAAACGCTTAATGACCATTGAGGGTGTTGTGCCTGATGCTGATCAGATACCGGAGGGCTGTAGCTTCCATCCTC
>CAZXKH010000248.1:0-3780 GCA_964641385.1 uncultured Clostridia bacterium
CGTCTCACAGCCAGGCCAAAGAGAGGCTGAGGAGAGGGGTTTTCCCTTCTGCCGGCTGGCCCGGGAAATGGCTGGAGGCAAGTGCCTTAATATTATCACCCTGGGTTTGGTGGCAAAGATTACCGGGGTAGTCTCCAGAGAAGCACTGGAGGGTGCTGTAATTAAGAGGTTCCCCTCCTTTAAGGAGATGAACCTTAAGGCTTTAGAGAAGGGTTTTTTACTGGCAGAATAGATTATCATACCAGGATCGATGGGGGTATAAAAACCATGAAGAGCGATGTACTGGATACCATGGATCAGTTTGGACCGGAAAAGGTAATCTGTGTCTCTGATCCCAAAACTGGGATGAAGGGTGTGCTGGTGGTTGACAATACAGCCCGGGGAATGGGAAAGGGAGGTTGTCGGATGTCCCCCCATGTGACTGTGGGTGAGGTCTGCTCTTTGGCCAGGATCATGACCTGGAAGTGGTCCTTATCCGATCTCTTCTTCGGTGGAGCCAAGGCCGGTATTAAGGCCGATCCCCGTGCCTCCAACAAGGAGGAGATCCTGCGTTCCTTTATTAGGGCTCTTAGAGAACACATCCCCAATAATTATGTCTTTGGTCTGGATATGGGGCTTGATGAAGGGGATGCAGCCATTGTTATCGATGAGGCTGGAGACCGAACTGCCAGTGTTGGTACTCCCGCTGAGCTGGGTGGAGTTCCCTATGACCAGCTGGGAGCCACCGGTTACAGTACTGTGGAGAGCTGTCGGCTGGCAGTGGAGTATCAGGGCGGCAGTTTAAAGGATAAGCGGGTTGTAATTCAGGGCTTTGGAGCCGTGGGCCTGGCAGCTGCCAGATTCCTGAAAGAGGAGGGGGCCACAATTATCGCCATCTCCAGGAGCACCGGGGTCCTTTCTGATGAACAGGGCCTTGATATAGAAGAGCTGCTGGAACTGGAGCAAAAGCATGGGAAAGAGGCGCTGGAGGAATATGCTGCAGGTAGCCTGGAACCTCTGGGCAGTGAACTGACCATGGATACCGATCTCCTGGTGCTGGCAGCAGCAGAGGATGCCATCACTGAAAAGAATGTGGAAGAGGTTAAGGCTCCTCTGATCCTTGAGGGCTCTAACATGCCCATTACCGAGGAGGCAGAGGCCAGACTCTTTGCTCAGGGGAAGATAATCCTGCCTGATTTTCTGGTCAATGCCGGGGGAATTATCGCCGCTTCCATCGCCATGGAGGCCAGAGATTCCAGTATCCCTCCGGAACCAGAAGAGGTGTATTCCCTGATCGATAAGAAGATGGCCACCAATGTCCCCCTGGTGATGGACAGGGCTGAAAGGGAAGAACGCCTGCATCGCGAGGTGGCCATGGAGATTGCCAGGGAACGTGTTCAAAAAGCAATGGATCTTAGGGCTGGCAGAAGGTAGCCCTTAAGCTACAGTGTCTTTTCTGGCAGGTAGCCAAGTTCTCTGGATAACAGCCGGCTGTACTCCAGTATGGTTGGGGTTAGTTCTTTCAATCTCTGGGGAGTAAGGCGGATAGAGGGACCGGAGATACTGATGGCAGCAATGATTCTTCCTCTGTGGCTGTACAGAGGAGCAGCTATACAGCAGGCTCCCCTTTCACACTCCTGTTGATCCAGGGCATAGCTCTTTCTTCTTACCCCTTTAATCTCCTCTAAAAAATTTTCTCTTTGCGTGATTGTGTTCTCAGTGAAGGTCTTTAACTCAATTTTTTCTAAGAGGATCCTGATTTCGGTATCCGAGTATTCCGAGATCAGGATCTTTCCTACTCCTGTACAGTAAAAGGGGGCTCGATGCCCGATGCGGTAGAAGATCCCCAAAGGAGAGTTGCCCTCTACCTTATCGATATAAATTACTTCCATTTTTTCATCATCAAGTACTACCAGGTTGGCCGTTTCAGAGCTCTCCTGACTCAATTTTTTCAGGTAGGGACGGGTGATCTCCCTCAGATCAATCTTTTCTGAGATCTCTGCTCCCAGTCGGGGAAGTTTCATAGTTGGGTAATAACCCCTTGTCTCCTGATGCTGTTTAACATAGCCCTTTGCTTTTAAGGTGCCCAGGATGCGGTGGGCGGTACTTACCGGCAGCTCCAGTTCTCTGGCCAGCTGGCTTATTGAACATTCACCGCCCTTCTGGGCCATATATTCCAGCATACTCAGGGAGCGGATAACTGATTTTATCCCTTTGTCCTTCATATAGAACCCTCAATTCTACTTATCTTTTCAATTATTGTAGCACAGCTGATCACTGACATGCAAACCCGGTATATTGAGAAAAATAAAGGATTTGGGCTCCTGGTGGAGAATTATTATATGAAAGCAAAAACTATTTCCGCTATACGGAAAAAGGAGCGTGCATGATAATGAAAAAGGAGTACAAAGAGCTGACTCCGCCCGAGAGAATACTTATGGGGCCCGGTCCCAGCAATGTGGATCCGGCGGTTTTAAAGGCCATGGCCACTCCCCTGATCGGGCACCTTGATCCTGAGTTTCTTACTCTGATGAATGACTGTATGGAGCTTTTGCGTTATCTTCTGGAGACAGAAAACAGAATCACAATTCCTATCTCAGGGACAGGTAGTGCAGGTATGGAGACGATGCTGGTTAACCTGATCGAAGAGGGAGACAGTGTGGTGGTGGGAGTCAGCGGTCTCTTTGGTGAGCGGATGTGTGATCTGGTAGAGCGCTGTGGTGGCAGGCTCCACCGGGTTGATGTAGAATGGGGAAAGATCATAGAGCCGGGCCAGATTAGGACTGCACTTAAGGAGCATGATCCCGCACTGGTCCTGATTGTCCATGCCGAGACCTCCACTGGTGTCAGTCAACCCTTAGAGGAGATAGGCCAGCTGGTAAGAGAGCATGGGGCCCTGCTGGGGGTAGATGCTGTTACCTCCCTGGGAGGGATACCGGTGGAGATGGATGCCTGGCTGATCGATGCCCTTTACAGTGGAACTCAGAAGTGTATCAGCGCTCCTCCTGGACTGGCTCCTGTCTCTTTAAACCGGAGGGCAGAGAGGCGCCTGGAAAAAAGAGCAAGCAGGGTGCAGAGCTGGTATCTTGATCTCAGCATGATCAAGGATTACTGGGGAGAGGAGCGTTTTTATCACCATACTGCTCCCATTTCCATGATCTATGCGCTAAGAGAGGCTTTGAGGATCATAAATAGGGAGGGACTTAATAAGCGTTACCGTCGTCATTTGCATAATTCAGAGGCCCTGATGGCCGGGCTGGAGGCTATGGGTTTTGAAGCCTTTGCTCAGGAGGGTTTTCGATTACCCATGCTCAATGCAGTAAAAATTCCTGCCGGGGTTAATGAGTCTGCTGTTCGCAGCAGACTGTTGCATGAATACAATATCGAGATCGGTGGTGGACTGGGTAAACTGGCCGGTAAAATCTGGCGCATTGGCCTGATGGGTGCCTCTTCCACCGGCAGAAACGTCCTTACCTTCCTCGGTGCACTGGAGAGTGTGCTCCTCAAAGAGGGAGTCTCTTTCCCGGCCTCGGGAGTCAGGGCTGCAGCCGAGCTCTGTAATTCTAAAACAGACTGATTAGGATAGGGATGAAAGCTGGCTGTTGATCTCATCCAGATCGAGCTGATCCGCTTTGAATTCACTTCCCAGCCAGCTCATAAACTCTTCATATTCTTCATGGTTCGGATTGGACATCACTTCTACAAGTCTATGGTATCCCGGTGCACCACCACAATCCTCTGGTGGTGCTTTCTTTTCACCATCTGTACACAGGGGGTAATCCTTACCTTCCTCTTCTTTAA
>CAZXKH010000249.1:0-3767 GCA_964641385.1 uncultured Clostridia bacterium
TTAAACACTTTCTGCACACTCCGAATGGTAAGATGTCTCCCCTTTATTGCTCCTAGAAAAAGACAATTCACAGGTTTATGGCGCTGCCAGTATTCACGCAGAAGTTTAAGTACAACTGAAGATAGAATTGTATATCTCTCTTTTCTGCCCTTGCCCTTTCTAACCCGGATCAGCATCCGGTTACAATATTTCAATTAAGCATAGAAATAACTGGTATAAAAGGAAGAAAATATTGTATGCTAAGATCTAAAGAAGGTCGTGATGTTTTGCTGTTTTTATAAGTACTTTCTGTGGGCAAATCATAATATACCAAAATAGGATATTATTCCATTTTTTCAGAGCAAAATATTTCGGCAGGAATTGGGCGGGGATTTGCTAATTATTATCCCTCCAAAAACAAAAATCCTCATCTTAATGATGAGGAGAAACCCTTGGTATGACAATGGCGGGAGTATGTGGGAATCGAACCCACCGAGGACGAGCGGACCCCGCCCCCCATTGGATTTGAAGTCCAAGGGAGTCACCAGACCTCCATCTACTCCCACTTTACAGCATTGATTTTAACACATGTACCAACAGGAGTCAACCCTTAAGAAATATTATTAATTGGCTCCATCCAGTCCTAAAAAGAGAGGTCGTCCTATCAGTCGTTGATACTCAGTCCACTCTCCCTGTTCATAGCCATCATACTGATTGAGAGTGGTATTGTATTTCTGAGCCTGAGCATCGAGTTGATCGGCATGGTGGAGGATGATGGCCTCAACTGTGGAAGGTTCCACGGGAGAACCCCATTCCTTACGTCCATGGTGAGAGATAATCATATGATTAATCCTCAGGGTGGTCTCAGGACTAATAAGATTCTTTCCCCTCTTCTTTAACTCATCCATCTTCTCTTCTATCATCCTGATCCCCAGGATAATATGACCGTAAAGCCTGCCCTCAGTGGTCATCTCAATCACCGGCTGGAAGCTGTAGCTTTTTATTTTCCCGATATCATGCAAAATGGCACCGGTTGTTAAAAGATCTAGATCTACCTGGTAGTTTTCTGCCGCCTGCTGACAGAACTTAAGCACTGAAAAGGTGTGCTCCAGCAGCCCTCCACAGTAGGCATGGTGGTGAGTAACTGCTGCCGGTGACTGTTTGAAGCCACTGATAAAGGAACGATCCTTTTCGAAGAACATGTACAGCAAGAGCTTTAAGCCCTGATCTTCAATTTTCCCAATGGCATCTCTGATCCCCTTAATTAAAACTTCAGGATCCCTGTCAGTGACCTCCAGAAAATCTGCAGGATCAAACTGTTCCAGGGGGTAACTGTTGATCATCTGATGCTGGTGATCATTAATGGAAAGCTGGAGGCGTCCCTGATAATCAGTGACCTTTATCCCCTCAATAGAGACCAGCTCCCCCACTGCAAAGCTGCGATAAAATTCCTCATTGGCTGACCAGATCCTTAAGGGTATCTTACCGGTCCGATCACCCACCGTCATGGCTATATATTGATCACCATGGCGGGTCTTTTTTAATTCCAGCTTGATGATCTGAAATAGACTGTGTACCTCCTGATGCAGGTCAAGGTCTTCTACAAACTGAGTTTTTTCCATTGTTTTCTCCCCTCTAAGAACAGACTTCATTCTCCAGGGCGATGGTGGCATTACGCCTGATTACCTTCAGCCCTCTCCATCCCAAAACAGTAGCAGCAGCAACCCGATTAAACTCCTCCTCAGTAACCGATAACAACCAGTTCAAATCTATCCAGGGACCCAGACCATTATCAGCAGCAAGCTCCCTTACTCCTCTTTCAGGGGCCCTGTTGTAAGGACAGGCCTCCTGGCAGAGATCACAGCCCCAGATCCTGTCAGCAAGGGATTCTTTGATCTCTTTCTTAATCGGCTGTGACAGCTGTGTAACCTGACTGAGACAGATCCGGGTATCGAGCAGATAGGGTTTTAACAGGGCCCCGGTGGGACAGGCCTCCAGGCAGAGGCTGCAGTCACCACATCTGCCCTGTCGGGCAGGATCCGGTTTAAGCTCCCGCTCCATGATCACCACTCCCAAAAGTATCCAGGAGCCATAATCTTCAGTAATTAGAAGGTTATTTTTACCCATCCAGCCCAGCCCTGCCCTGCAGGCCAGCTCCTTTTCCAGCAGAGGCCCGGTATCTACAAAGACCCTGGTTGTACCCAGCTCTGGTTCCATAAACTTAACCAGCAAATTCAGCTTATCCCTGATCACCTGATGGTAATCAAGGCCCCAGGCAAAACGGGCCAGGTAACCATAACCCCCTCTTTCTTCTCTCTCTTCAGAGGTCAGAGGGTGGTAGTAGGGAAGAGCAGCAACCAGGATAGACCTGGCCCCGGGCATGACTTTCTCAGGAGCTGCCAGCTGCTCTAAGTCCCTCTTAACAAAGGGAGAGAGCAGGCCTTCCTTACTTCTCTGCTCCAGGACAGGTTTACGAGAAGATAAAGGGTCAGTGTTAGTAATACCGACAGCCACAAAACCCAGCCGAGAGGCATAATCCTTCAACTTATTTTTTATTTCTCCGTGCTGCATTCATTCTCCTCCCTGAAGTGACAGAGATCTGCCAGCTGACAGTGATCACAGTCCGGGTTTCTGGCCTTACAGATCTCCCGTCCATGATAAATCAACCAGTGATGAGCCTGTGACCACTGATGGGCAGGGATAACTTCCATCAGCTCCTTCTCCGTCTCAAGCACTTGATCACTACTGGCCAGTCCCAGCCGGTTGGCCACCCGAAAGACATGAGTATCAACTGCCAGGGCCTGCTGGCCAAAGGCAGTACTTAGAATCACATTGGCCGTCTTCCTTCCCACCCCGGGGAGCTTCATCAACTCCTCCCTGCTTTCGGGGACCTGACCCTGATACTCCTCCAGCAGCAGGTTACAGGTCTTGAGCAGGTATTTAGTCTTGGAGCGGAAAAGACCACAGCCCTTAATCCTCTGCTCCAGCTGCTCCTGTCCCAGCTGCAGCAGGTCCTCAGCTCCTTTACACTCCTGAAAGAGGGGAGCAGTAATGCGGTTTACCTGCTTATCGGTGGCCTGGGCCGAGAGAATAGTGGCCACCAGCAGCTGAAAGGGATTGTCGTACATCAGGGCAGTAGTGGCCTCAGGATATAACTCAGAGAGTCTCTTCAGTATTAGGGTCTGGTTCCTGGAAGTGATGGTTCCTCCTCCTTACTTGAATTATATTTGATTTTTTTCTTGTCCGACAGGCCCTTCTCCATCCTGAGCAGAATAATTGCAATCAGAATCGCCAGCCCACCCAATAGCTGTAAGGGGCTCATTACTTCTCCCAGAAATAGAAAGGCCAGAACAACACTGATCACAGGCTCAGTGGTGGCCAGCAGACTGGCCCGGCTGGCCTCCAGCAGCCTTAATCCGCTGATGTAAAGAATATAGGCAAAAAGGGTGGGGAAGATAGCCAGATAAAGTATGGCCAGCCAGAGGTGGGAGGAAAAAGATGCCGCCATCTCCGGCAGTATCCAGGGTGGGCGCACAAATAACAAAAAGAGAAGCCCAAAACCGATATAATACCAGATCACTACAAGGGGGTCATAACTTTTAAGCATATATTTTGACAGCAGGGTAAAGATGGAATAACAGAGGGCTGCCCCCAGAGCCAGCATGATCCCGGTCAGATTAAGCTGCAGAATGGCAGCATCAAAGGCCTCTGCCACCAGAAAACAGCCGCTGAGGGTTAAAAATATACTCAATATTTTAATGGTAGTAATCCGCTCGCTGAGAAAAAGA
>CAZXKH010000250.1:0-3758 GCA_964641385.1 uncultured Clostridia bacterium
TGCAGAAGAACAGTAAGACAGAAAAAGCTGCCCATGAGGGAATGAGGAAGAAAGGCAGCAGAAGAAAAGAACCCATGAGCACAATTCTGGGACGGATTCTGACCTACATCAAACCACACTGGCAGCTGGTGGCTGGAGTGGCTGTCATGGTGGTGATCTCCACCCTGCTGGGATTACTTCCACCCTGGTTAATTCGCTATGGTATCGACAGTATGATCATGGCCGGAAAAGCAGAAGGGCTGTGGATACTGGCTCTGTTAATGATTCTTGCTACTCTGCTGCAGGGTGGTGCCGACTTTTTTAAACGCTACCTGGCAGAATCGGTGGCCCAGAAGGCAATCCACGATATTCGTTCTTCTCTCTATCAACACCTCAACCGTCTTTCCTTTCTCTTTTTCGATCAGAGCAGGACAGGAGATATTATGTCCAGAGTTACCACTGATGCTGATGCCCTGCATCGTTTTTTATCCTTTGCCGGGCTATACATCTTTGCCAACCTGTTGACCATTACAGGTGTTTTGGTGGTGCTCGTTTTTTGGGAGATACGCCTGGCCCTGCTTTATCTATTGATGTTACCCTTGATGATCCATGCCATGCGCACCTATGCCCTGCGCGTACGCCCGGTCTTCAGCAAGGCCAGAAAAAGTTTTGCCCGGTTAACATCCATCATCCAGGAAGTGATAAATGGAATTGAGGTAGTTAAACTCTTTGACCGTGAGAAAGGGGAAGAGAAGCGCTTTCAGGAGGAGAATGACAGATATGTTGGTATCAACGTTAAGGCTGCCAGAATATCAGCCTTCTGGATGCCCTATGTCCATTTCCTCCTCGGTCTGGGGACGGCTCTCGTCATCTGGTACGGAGGGCGCCTGGTAATCACCGGGGTGGTATCCCTTGGCACCCTGGTGGGCTTTACCAGTTATCTGGCCCTGCTCATGCGCCCCATCAGGCAGACAGGAATGATGATTAATGCCGCTGGACGTGCCGTGGCTGCCGGGGAGCGTATATTCAGAATCATAGATCTTGAACCTGAGGTTAAGAATGACCCGCAGGCGAAAGAACTACCGCCAGTTAAGGGGCGAGTAGAATATAATGGGGTTTCATTCTCCTATGGAGAGGGAGAGGAGGTTTTGCATCAGATCAGCTTTACTGTCTTCCCTGAAGAGACGGTCGCAATTGTGGGTCCTACAGGAGCAGGAAAAAGCACCCTTATTCATCTTCTGCCCAGATTTTACGACCCCGACCAGGGCCAGATACTGATTGATGGACAGGATATAAAAAAGGTAACTGTGGAGAGCCTGCGCCAACAGGTGGGCATTGTCCTGCAGGACACCTTCCTATTTTCGGCCACCATCAGAGAGAACATTTCCTATGGGGCCCCTGAGTCTGAGGTGGAAGAGATTATTGAGGCGGCAAGGGTTGCTCAGATACATGAGTTTATCACCTCTCTGCCACTGGGTTATGAGACTCCTGTTGGAGAACGAGGAGTTACCCTCTCCGGTGGACAGAAGCAGCGTTTGGCAATGGCCAGGGTACTGCTAACAGATCCCTCACTGCTGATCCTGGATGAACCCGGCTCCAGCCTTGATGCTGCCACTGAGGATCGGATGCAGAAGGCACTGGATAAATTATTATCAAGGCGAACCACCTTTGTCATCGCCCACCGGCTGTGGACAGTAAAGCAGGCTGATAGGATTCTGGTCCTTAAGCAGGGCAGGATTGTTGAAGAGGGAAGACATAAAGAGCTGCTAGCAATGGAAGGTCATTATAGCCAGCTAAGAGCAGGACTAATCAGCACCAAATAATAAGAGGGGGAGCGACAGAGATGCGTGGTGGATTTAGAAGAAGAATGCTATCCGATCAGGAGGAGGAGGATTTTAATCTAAGGGATTTAAACCGTACCCACATCCGCCTGCTGTTGAGTTATCTAAGGCCACACCTCTTTCAGCTTTTACTGGCCACAACGGCCATGCTGCTGGTTACAGCTACCAACCTTGCAGCTCCCTATATTACCAAGATAGCCATTGATGACTATATAGTACCCGGTGATCTCCAGGGATTAAACATCATCCTTCTTCTTCTGACTGGTATCTATCTTCTTTTCTGGCTGGCCTCCTTTCTGCAGACCTACCTTTCCAAACACGTAGGTCAGAGGGTGGTGGCTGCCATCAGAAGTGATCTCTACTCTCATCTTAACCGACTTGATATCGATTTCTTCCACAAGCGCAGAACAGGAGATATTATGTCCCGGCTAACCCATGATGTCAACAGCCTGGAAGAGATAGTTACGGGTGGCTTTGTACATCTCTTAAATGACATCTTTACCCTGCTGGGAATTGTGGTCATTATGCTCTGGTTGAGTCCCTCTCTGGCCTTAATAAGCTTTGTTACCATTCCCTTTATCCTTATTATCATCGGCAGACTGGGAAAGAGAATGCGTAAGGCCTATCGACAGGTGCAGAGGCGTCTGGCCGCCCTAAATGCCGATGTAGAGGAAAGCCTGGCCGGTATCCGTGTGGTTTTGGCACTAAATCGGGAGGCTATCAATACTGGCCATTTCAGCCGGCTCAGCTGGGAGAATCTAAAGGCCAATATCAGGGCCGTATCTATCTTTGCCCTTCTCTTTCCCACCATGAACCTGAGCCGTGTGCTGGGTGAGGCCCTGGTACTTGGTTACGGTGGATGGCAGGTGATAGAAGGAGCTCTGACCCTGGGAGTTTTAATGGCCTTTTTAGGTTATGTGCGTCGTTTTTTTGCTCCCCTGGCCGATTTAAGCCAGGTCTATAATACCTACCAAAGTGCAGCGGCAGCACTGGACAGGATACAGGAGTATCTTTCAATTAACCCGGAAATAAAGAGTCCGGATAAAAGAGAATATCCTGCCGCTAGCCTGGAAGGAAGCTTCAGTTTTAACAACGTAACCTTCGGTTACAGGAAAAAACCTGTCCTTAAGGATTTCTCTCTCGATGTCAGTGCCGGTGAGACTGTAGCCCTGGTGGGCCATACCGGTGCCGGTAAATCTACCATCGTTAACCTCTTAAACCGGCTATATCCTGTAAATAGAGGTTCAATCCAGCTCGATGAAATAGATCTCAACAATATCCATTCCCAGACACTGCGAAGATTAATTGCCACTGTACCACAGAGAGTCTTTCTATTCAACACCAGTATTCGCGAAAACATCCGTTACGGCAAGCCTGAAGCCACCAGGCAAGAGGTAGAGAAAGCAGCCAGTATGGTCATGGCCCATGACTTTATATCTGGATTACCCCGGGGATATGAGACTGAGGTAGGAGAGGAGGGGGTAAGGCTTTCAGGGGGGCAAAAACAGCTGCTTTCCTTTGCCCGGGCCCTACTGGTAGAGCCCAAAATCCTTATCTTAGATGAGGCCACCTCCAGTGTAGATGCCTATACAGAGCAGCTGATACAGAAAGCATTAAATTCTCTCCTCCAGGGGAGAACAGGTTTAATCATTGCTCATCGATTTTCGACTCTACAGGGGGCAGACAGGATCTGTGTCCTGGACCGGGGGAAAGTGGCAATAGAGGGAAACCATAAAGAGCTGATGCAGGATAGCCAGCTTTATAGAGATCTTTATCTAAAGCAGCAGGAATCAGCAGTTTAAAACCACTAAAGCTGATCAAAAAATTAAAGAAAACAGGATGGTGTGTTAAACAAATGGAAAGGGATTTTCGTTTTAATCTGGAGGAGACTGCAGGTGCCATTGGAGATTATGGAACCCTGATTCCAATCATTGTTGG
>CAZXKH010000251.1:0-3725 GCA_964641385.1 uncultured Clostridia bacterium
AGCCGGCTGGCAGAACTCTCCACCCTCCATCAGGCCAGCAAGGTTATTAACTCTACCCTTGAGCTGGACCAGGTAATGGAGATCAGCCTTGATACCCTGATGGGCATCATTGGTTTTCGTCAGATCGCCTTCCTGATGCTGGAAGATGGTGGTGAAGTGTCAAAGATCAACACCTCACGCAATCTGGATGATGAGGAAAAGAAAAGGATGGTCAGTGATCTGGAGAGGGTGGACTGGAAGGAGGATCAGATCCTTTCTTCCGAGATTAAGGTCTTTGACCTTTCAAGCTGGGAGCCCACTCTACTTAAAGATTATGATGATCACCGGCAGGTGAGGGGCCATCTGGGACTACCCCTTAGGCTGCGGGAGGATGATTTTGGTTACATCTTTATCTTTAATTATCAACAGACACGGCTCTTAAAACAGCTGAACATCGACTTTCTGCAGGCCTTTGCCAACCATGTCAGTATCGCCACTGAAAAGGCCTGCTACCACCAGCAGGTATCAAATATGGCACAGAGGGATGCCATGGTTGGCCTGTACAACCACAGTTATCTCCAGAACAGTGTGGAGGATTATCTGATCCAGGCCAAAAAGCATGGTCAACCCTTAAGTTTTTTCCTCATCGATATCGATAACTTTAAGAGTATCAATGATCGTTATGGTCATCTGGTAGGGGATCAGGTCCTTAAGGATCTGGCTAAGATTTTTAAGTCCTTTACCCGAGAGAATGATCTTGTGGCCCGTTATGGTGGTGAGGAGTTTGCTCTGGTTTTGCCAGGTACCGGTGCTCCTGAGGCAAAGAAGATAGCCGAAAGGCTCCGCCGGCGGGTGGAGGAAGAGACCTTTAACTGTGATCAGCACCAGATTAAGATTACTATCAGTATTGGGGTGGCTGTCCTGAGGGAGGATATGAGTAAAAAGGAATTAATTACAGCAGCAGACAAAGCCATGTACCATTCCAAGGATCAGGGCCGGAATCTGGTAACCATGGCAGGGGAGGAGATAGAGTGAAGGAACCTTGCTTTGAAGAGGCACTGGAGAGACTGGAGGAGATCGTCAGGCAGCTGGAGGAGGGAGAGGTTACACTAGAGGAGTCACTGACTGCCTTTGAGGAGGGCATCTCCCTGGCCCGGCAGTGCAGCCAGTACCTGGATCAGGCAGAAAAACGGGTTGAGGTTATACTGGAGGATGAAGAGGGTAATCTTAAGCTAACCCCCTTTGAAGCTGAGGGAGCCGAGGAGGAGTAATGATTGCAAAAATATCTACGCCAGCGAGCTGCAGTTGTCGAGGAGGCCCTGAAGCAGTATCTCCCCTGTAAAGATAATAAACCACAGCCTCTGATGGAGGCCTTACATTACAGTGTATTAAACGGTGGCAAGAGGCTACGACCCATTCTGCTGCTGGAGACTGGCAGTATTTTTAATCTACCTGAGGAGCGGGCCATGCCCCTGGCTGCTGCAGTGGAGTTTATCCACTGTTACTCACTGGTCCATGATGACCTGCCGGCCATGGATGATGATGACCTGAGGCGGGGTAAGCCAACCCTGCACCGGGTCTATGATCCCGGTCTGGCCATTCTCACTGGAGATGCCCTGCTGACCCTGGCCTTTGAGCTGCTCTTTAGCCAGGGAGCAGAGCTTGCTTCAACTCTGCTCTCTACTCTGGGCAGGGAACTGGCAGTAGCGGCAGGCTGGAGGGGTATGGTTGGTGGACAGGTGGCTGACCTGGAGGCAGAGGGCAATCCGGTCAGTGAAGAGGAGCTAAACTTTATCCATCAACACAAGACAGGGGCTCTTCTGCGCTGGTCAGTTAGAGCCGGTGCCATGCTGGGTGGAGCCTCGGCAGAGGAGCTGCAGTCTTTGACTGCCTATGCAGAATCCCTGGGGCTGCTCTTTCAGGTTACAGACGATATCCTGGATGTGGAGGGTGAAAGCGAGAAACTGGGCAAGGAAGTGGGCTCAGATGTGGCTCTGGATAAGGCAACCTTTCCTGCTCTTTTCGGGCTGGAAGCATCTCGACGGCTGGCTGACAGGGAGGCAAAAAAGGCCCATCAGTCCCTGCAGGTTTTTGGTGCCAGGGCAGAGCTTTTAAGCCGGCTGGTCTTCTTTGTTCGTCACCGGGACTACTAAAAGAAGCTTAAGTCTTTTTAAGTAGAAAAAGACCTCAGGAGTCTAATTGATTAACGGGGGCAGGTATGTTATAATATTCTGTACTGTGGGACAGGTGGCGCAGTATTCTAGTCAGGATGCCACCCTTGAAGGCGGGCCTAAAAATCCGTCACGGGCGTTACGATGAAGTTCCTGGTATCGGCTGCTGACGCCCAGTTGGGGGTCGATACCGGGAGTTAAGAACAGAGGGCGATCCACAATGGCATGTGGGCGTTGACCCTCTGTTCGTGGAGGCTCTTCTCTTAAGAAGAGTTAGGCTGTTCACTGATGTGGGCAGTAAGCCTGCCCTGAGTGGTGCAGGGGTAAAGGATTAAGCATGGAAACAGGTCCTAGAGCTCAGCCTGTTTTTTGCTGTTTGATTTTAAAACCTGCACTGCAAAAGGGGCTAGAGGGTGGTTCTTCTGCCAGGGAAAACTTCTAGACTGTCTGTTAAAGGACACTGTGGGGATTAAAGTGTGGTCTAAGTGGTAATCTAGCCTGGCAGCTGGTGACACTGCCAAGGGATCGAAAGGGAAACCGCCAAGACGGTAACGGCTTGGAGATCCCTGGGAAAACCTGCTAGACCTAAGCCGCAGCATTTACCCATGGTGTTGCCATCTGTCCTCCTTATTACTTAGAGGTGAAAAGGGTTTGAAAAACCTGCGTTACATTCTATTGATCTTTGTTCTGACCTTTTTTTTGGCCATTCTGGTTAGCCTTATTTCACGATCTCTGCTTTCCTTTCTTAATCTACCACTGGCAGCACTGCTTTTGCTGGTGGTTATCAGCCTGGGGATCCTCTTTGATATGATAGGGGTGGCGGTGGCAGCGGCTGATCTACCACCCTTTACTGCCCGTGCTGCCAAGAAGGTCTTTGGGGCCCGGAAGGCTTTATATCTGGTTAAGAATGCCGATCGAGTGGCCAATTTCTGTAACGATATAGTGGGCGATATTTTCGGTACTCTGAGCGGCGCCATGGGCGCCATTATTGTGCTCAGGATAATTAATACCTGGAATGACTTTCCTCTAAGCCGAACCCTCCTTGATCTGGTGGTGGTGGCTTTAATTGCCTCCCTGACTGTTGGTGGTAAAGCACTGGGCAAGATTATTGGACTGGCCCAGGCCAACCAGATTATATTCTTCTGTGGACGTCTTCTGGCCTGGCTGGAGAGAGGAAAAACCAAGGGATAAAGGAGTGAATATTTTTAAATGACATACTTTCTGCCTGAGATCCAGGGACCACAGGATTTAAAGGATCTTTCCCTGGGTCAGCTGGAGGAGCTGGCTGAAGAAATAAGAAATACTATCATTGAGACTGTTTCCCTTACCGGGGGGCATCTGGCACCAAGTTTGGGTGCCGTGGAGCTGACCCTTGCCCTCCATTCCTCCTTTGACAGTCCCCGGGATAAGATTATCTGGGATGTGGGGCATCAGAGCTATGCTCACAAACTGGTTACGGGCAGATACGATGACTTTAACAGCCTGCGCCAGCTGGACGGGATCAGCGGTTTTCCCAAACAGAATGAAAGCCCCCATGATGCTGTTAATACCGGTCATAGCAGTACCTCCATCTCA
>CAZXKH010000252.1:0-3710 GCA_964641385.1 uncultured Clostridia bacterium
GGTTGTTTTAACTGTCCTTCGGGTCTTAATGAATGCCTTTCGTCAGCACCTTTTGCTTTATCTCAGTCAGAAAATAGATGTTTCTCTGATCCTTAATTACTATCAGCATGTGCTCTCTTTACCCATGTCCTTCTTTGACACCAGAAGGGTGGGGGAGATCCTCTCCCGCCTCTCTGATGCTTCAAAGATCAGGCAGGCTATCTCCGGAGCTACCATTTCGGTGATGATCGATACCATGATGGTTGTGGCTGGAGGTATAGTGCTCTATCTGCAGAGCAGTACTCTCTTTGCTGTGGCGGCTGTATTTGTTCCCCTCTATGTTGTTGTAATCTGGATCTTTAACGGACCCTTTCAGCGCATTAAACGTCAGGCCATGGAAGAGTCTGCTTCCATGGAGGCCTATCTGGTAGAGTCCATGAGTGGTGTTGCCTCGGTTAAAGCCCTTGGTGGTGAGATCGAGGCCTGTCGAGAGACTGAGATCAGATTTATTAAGTTCATCCGGTCCATCTTCAAGGATAGCTGGATGCGTAACCTCCAGTCCTCTTTGCAGCAATTTTTTACCCTGACAGGAGGGCTGATAATACTCTGGATTGGAGGCCTGCAGGTTTTACAGGGCAGGGTTAGTACCGGACAGCTGATTACCTTTAATGCCCTGCTGGCCTATTTCTTCGATCCGATTAAGAACCTGGCCCAGCTGCACCCCCTGCTCCAGGAGGCCTTTGTGGCTGCGGATCGACTGGGAGAGGTCCTTGATCTGGAGCAAGAGGGAGGTCAGGAGGATAAGAAAATATCCAGGCTTAAGCTGGAAGGAGATATTCAGATCAGGAAGCTTAACTTTCGCTATGGAAGCAGGCCATTGGTTTTAAAGGATATAAATCTCAGTATCAGGGCTGGAGAAAGGGTGGCCCTGGTGGGTGAGAGTGGTTCTGGGAAGACAACCCTGGTCAAGCTTTTGATGAAGTACTACCAGCCAGAGGAGGGTGAGATTCTGATTGATGGTTATGATCTCCGGGATATAAACCTTCATTATTTAAGGGACAGGATAGGTTATGTCCCTCAGGATATCTTTCTCTTTAGTGGTACCATCCGGGAGAACATTGCTTTTGGCAAGGAAGGGGTTACCATGGCTGAGATTTCGGCTGCTGCCAGAGGGGCCATGGCTGAGGATTTTATAACCAGTCTTCCTCAACGCTATGAGACCATGGTGGGTGAACGGGGAGCAACCCTCTCTGGTGGCCAGAAACAGCGAGTAGCTATTGCCAGGGTGTTGCTAAAAAAACCCCGGTTCTTGATTTTGGATGAGGCCAGCAGTAATCTTGACAGCCGGACAGAGTCTGCTATCCATACGACTATTGCCCGGCACTGTCAGGGGATAACAAGTATCATTATTGCCCATCGTTTGAGCACTATTATGCACTGTGAGCAGATCCTGGTTATGGAGCAGGGGCAAATAGTTGAAGCGGGTGATCATCAAAGCCTGCTGGAAGAGGGAGGTCACTACTACCGGCTCTGGCAGGGACAGGGGCTTGAAAGTGTAATATAGGAGTGGTAAGATGCAAGAGGAAGAGGCTGTATATATCGAGGAGCTAACTGAGAGTAGAGAGCTTTTGGCAGCCCGAGAACCCAATTTTATGCTGATCTTTATTCTGCTCCTGACGGCCATGTTCTTAATAGCTTTTTTCTGGATGTGGTGGGGGGAGATAGACCTTTTGGTTAGAGCCACCGGTATAGTCAGGCCAGTGGAGAATGTGAGCCTGGTAAGAAGTACTGCCGGGGGTGAGATTGCTTATCTGGGTTACAGTCAGGGAGAAAGAATTGAGTCCGGGGAACTGCTGCTGGCTATTGATACTGAAGCGTTAACTAACAGGCAGAACTCCCTCCAGGAGGAGCTGGGTAAGCTCCAGCAGCATTATGAAGAGCTTAACCTTCTTCAGGAGAGCATCATTGAGAGTGAGAATAAACTGCCTGTGGGGTCTGATGGTTATAATCGCTATCTTGTTTACAGCTCGGAAAAGAAAGTGCTTGAGCTGGAATATAATCAGCGGCAGGAGGAGTATCAGCAGGGAAAGATACTCTCCCCCCTCTCTCTGGCTCCAGCCAGACTGCGCGAACTGAAGGACAAGTACCACCAGACTGAGATCCAGCTGGAGGGTCATCGGAGGCGCTATCTGGTTGATATCCAGCAGGAGCTGCAGAATATAGAAAACCGATTGACACAGCTAAAATATGAATTGTGGGAGCTGGAGGAGGAGATTGATCTGTGTAATATCAGGGCTCCTATTGGCGGGTATGTTCAGCTGCTCTCTGATCTGAACCCTGGTGATTACCTGCCAGCCGGAAGTGAATTGCTCAAGATTCTTCCCCCTTCTCCCTCCAGTTATCGGGTGGAGATTCTGGTTGGCAACAGGGATATTAGCAGGCTCAGGCTGGGACAGAGGGTTAGCTATCGATTTCTGGCCCTTCCCTTTCGCGAGTATGGGGCCTTGCAGGGTGAGATCAAAGAGATATCAGGGGGAGCCTATCCTGTGGAAGAGGGTGGAGAACCCGCCTATAGAATTATTGCTACTCTGGAGAAGACCAGGGCAGTTAACCGCCGGGGTGAGATGGTTGCTATTAAGCCGGGTATGATGGGTGAGGCCCGAATCGTTGTTGGTCGCAGAAAGATGCTCTTTTTGTTGCTGGAAAAGATAGACTTCTGGTCTTAGGTAGTGGCCAGGCTTTTTAGACTGGCTTTTTTGAACTATAGGGTAAGAAGTTGGCATTATAGTTCAAACATCATAATATAAGGAGGTATTCGTACAGGGGAACTCAGATATATATTGTCAACTGAGAGAGTAAGCAGAGGGGTATGGGTATTCGGGTTGACCGTATGCCCTCCCCTTCCTTTCATGAATGAGGTTTCCTGAGGAAGTTAGTATGAAGGAAAAATCCTTTTCTTTGAATCTTAAAGAGGCTCTATTACTGGTGTTATTTCTTTTTCTCCTCAAGCTCTTCTCTGCTCTTATTAATGAGGTGCTGCATCATGGTAATATTTTATTGCCGGGCACTCCTCTCAGATACCTGTTGGATAATCTGCTGTTATCAATAATTGTTTTTGGACTTGTAGTTGTCCTTAGTTTTTTTATGGCAGGAGGTAAGCCAGACAAGTTCTGGGGCAACTTGGGGTTGGCTCCAGTTTACTGGTTGCTAGTTTTCTTACTGGCGATGGCCATCAGTCCAGTATCCAGGCAGCTGGTAAGCATCAGCACTCATCTTTATCCCCCTACTCCTTACTGGGAGCAGATGATGGAGAGAAGCCTGGATATGAATTTGCCCTTTCTTTTTTTGACGATAGGGATTATGGGACCGATCTTGGAGGAAGTATTCTTTCGGGGAGTTATTCTCAAGGGCTTTCTTGCTAACTATCGTCCAGGGATAGCAGTTCTTATTTCTTCACTGCTTTTTTCCCTCTATCATCTAAATTTCTGGCAGCTGGGACCAACACTTATTATGGGATTACTAACAGGGTATCTCTATCTTTTGTTTCAGTCAATTACTCCAGCAGCACTCTTCCATATTTTTAATAACAGTCAGATCCTGCTTGTTGGCCATTATAACTTTCTTCTTCCCTCTGGTTATGATAATTTAATCTTGCCCTTCTGGCTGACCGCCGGGGGTCTAATAATGTCTTCCCTGTTATGTTATCTTTTATGGTGGCTGGTACAAGAAAG
>CAZXKH010000253.1:0-3686 GCA_964641385.1 uncultured Clostridia bacterium
AACTGTATTAAATGCAAAAATAAGATTACTAAAAGAATAGAAAGGAGGTCAAAAAAATGGCTGAAGGACAAACTGGAAACACATTAATCAGCAATAATCCGCTGGCAAGACAGGCCATGGATCAGTTTAAGTATGAAGTAGCCTCTGAGCTGGGAATCGATGATAGCTATAAGAGTGGCTACTGGGGCAATATCTCTGCTCGTGAATGTGGTGCCGTTGGTGGACACATGGTCCAGAAGATGATCTATCAACAGATGGAAAAGCTTGCCCAGCAGCAGGGTGGTAATATCCAGACCTAATGTATAAGGTACAGATTATCATTCCCAAGGGAGGTGTAATAAAATGGCTGAAGGACAAACTGGAAACACATTAATCAGCAGAAACCCACTGGCAAGACAGGCCATGGATCAGTTTAAGTATGAAGTAGCCTCTGAACTGGGAATCAATGATAGCTATAAGAGTGGCTACTGGGGTAATGTCTCTTCACGTGAGTGTGGCGCCGTTGGAGGCCATATGGTACGGAAAATGATCTATCAGGCCCAGGAGGACCTTGCTCAGCAGCAGGGTGGTACTGTAAACCAGAATCTGCCATAATAAAAATAATTGTTATCTATCAATAGGCGGGAACCCCAGACCGGGGTTCCCGTTCTAATATTTGGAGGTTAAAGCATTGAGAGCCATCTGGAAGGGAGCACTAAGCTTTGGTCTGCTGAATGTACCGGTTAAGCTGGGAACTGCCACCAGCAGAAAAACCATCAGCTTCAACAATCTGCACCGGGAGTGCCATACTCCCATTAAGATGAAGAGATACTGCCATCACTGTCAGAGGGAGGTGGAGTATGAAGAGCTCTGCCGGGGATATGAGTATGAGGACAAGAGCTATGTGATTATTACTGAAGAAAACCTGGAAGAGCTGCCGGTTAAATCAAAAAAGACAATTGATATCCTTGATTTTATCTCCCTGGAAGAGATTGACCCTGTCTACTATGATAAGAGCTATTATCTTACTCCTCAGGAGGGAGCAGAAAAACCATATTATTTACTAAAAAAGACCATGGAAAGCAGAGGACGGGTTGCCGTCACCAAGATAACCATCCGTAAAAAGGAGAGCCTGGCAATTATCAGGACCCTTGAGCATCTCCTCCTCCTGGAAACCATGTTTTACCCTGAGGAGGTAAGAGAGATTGAGGAACCCGGGCTTGATGAGAGCAAGTATTCCGGTATGGTCTCAGAGAAAGAAATGGAAATGGCGCAGGAACTGCTGGATAACCTGACCTCGGAGTTTCAACCTGATAAGTACAGAGACCGCTATCGGGAAGCAATGATGGAGATCATCAGGAAAAAGATCGAAGGCCAGGAGGTTGAATTCCCTTCCCCAGCACCCTCCCAGGAGGGCAAGGTGGTAAACATCATGGAAAAATTAAAGGCCAGTGTGGAAGAGAGCAAAAGGGAGAGAAGAATAGATTAGAAGAATTCTGGCAGCTCCTGCTTCCGGGACAGAACTTCCTCAAAGGGGTCTTTTTCCTGCAAAAATTGAAAGAGATTATCAAGTCGAAAGTCCTCTGGCCTCACAGCTTTATCTTCAATCTGATCCCAGGTAAGAGGCATTGAAACCCCTGCCACCTCAGTGGGGCGAAGACTGTAGGGGGCAGCCAGGGTCTTGCCCCTGGCGTTCTGCCGGTAATCAATATATATCCGGCCCTCTCTCTTATTGCGGTGCCAGCTGGCTGTTGCCAGCTGGGGGTGTTCTTTGATTATTAACTCTGTTATTCGCTCCAGAAAGGCTCTAACCCGTGTATAATTGTACTTTCTGATTAGGGGTAGATAAACATGAAGACCCTGCTGGCCGGAGGTTTTGGGATAGCTTTTCAGTCCAAGCTCATTGAGTATCTGCCTGATGATCAGGGCCAGATCGAGGATCTCTTCAAAGTCTATTCCCTGAGCGGGATCAAGATCGAAGACCGCATAATCAGGGTGATCAGGTGTATCATACCGGGAAAACCAGGGATGGACTTCGATTGAACCCCTGTTGGCCAGCCAGATCAGACTGGGGAGATCCTTTACCACCAGCCAGTTAATATCTCTTTTACTACCACTGGAATAAAGAGGAACAGCCTGCAGCCATTCGGGACGCTTCCGGGGCAGGTTTTTCTGGTAAAAACTATGACCCCTGATGCCATCCGGATAGGGAACCATGGAGACAGGCCTGTCTTGAAGATACTTCAGCAAAAGGGGAGCGATCTTGATATAATAATCAATTAAATCTCCCTTGGTAAAACCCCCTTCAGGCCAAAAAACCTTATCCAGGTTTGTTAGTTTAACCCTTTTGTCGGCAACTTCTAAGACCTGTGTCATCCTTCCAGCCCCCAGAGTGTGGCATGTCTTAGTCTTTCATTTTCAGTAAGTTCCAGATATCTAACCCGACATTTAAGGACTGGTTTAACCCAGTTAATACCCTCTTTTGTTATTTTTTCCTTAAAGGGAGCCGTGGGAGTTTTTAATGAAGGCAGTCTTTTTTTTAAGGTCTCTATCTCTTCCTCCCTTAAACCACTACTTAAGCTGCCGATATATTTAAGCCCCGCTCCCTCTAAAAGCCCCAGCAACAGGGTTAGGGCCCCCTTTTCGATATAACCACCGATTCTGGCTTTTAGATACTTAAAACATTTTATCTTTAACCAGTATTTATTCTTTCTATGCAGGTAGGGACTATTCTTCTTCTTGGCCACCATGCCTTCTAAGCCGGCAGCTTTAATCTGCTGGAAGAGTTCTTCTCCCTGTTGGTGTAGATGGTGGGAGTATAGAAGGCCCTTCCCTTCCCTGATGATAGCTGAAAGCAGCTCCTTTCGTTCTCTTAGGGGCCTTTTTTTCAGGTTACTGTTGTTTAGAAACAAGAGATCCCAGACAATATAGGTAGCAGCTTCTCTTCTGGCTCTGGTGTTGACCTTCAGGGGGTTGGTCAGGCCTGCTGCAGACTTGATGCTCTCAAAGGCAGGCCTTCCCCTCTCATCAAGAATACAGAGCTCTCCATCCAGCACTGCATTGTCGGCCTTTATTGATGAGGGCAGGCTCTTAAGTTCGGGGAAACTGGAAGTGATATTCTTTAATCCACGGCTCTGCAAAATAAGGTTATTACCATCCACAAAGCAGATACACCGATAGCCATCCCACTTGTTCTCAAAGTAATAATCAGGTGAATTAAAGGGCTTTTCAATTAATGTCAGGGGCATTGGTATCATCCTGTCGGGAAGGATAAAGAGACCAGCCTCCTCTTCCTCTGTTCCTGATAATTACTCTAACCAGTGTTAAGGGCCTGTATACTTTAAGATTATTTCCAGCAAAAAAAAGCGAGCTGTCAGGAACCTAATAAGAGGCAGCCAAAGGCTCCTCAAAGTTCCCAACAGCTCACCCTCTACTTAAAATGTTATCAGCTCCTGAAAATAAAATCAAGGCCAATTTTTACAGCCAAAAAAAACATTGACGCTCCCCGGGTAAAACCCATTAGAAGCGTCAGCTTGATGATATGCATGCACTCAGATAGAAGCTTAAAATACTCTCTTTGCTTTAGTAATAAAAAAAATTATAGCTTTTTCAGTCACTAATCACTGCGCCCTCTGAACGAGGACTTGTAACCAGGTATTCAGCCTTAACTCCACGCTCCTTTAAGGCTGTAACCATCCTGCTACCGA
>CAZXKH010000254.1:0-3680 GCA_964641385.1 uncultured Clostridia bacterium
CAAAAAATAGAGGTGAAGAGGGATATGGAGGTTAATACCAACCAGGTTATACAGATAATCGAAGAGCTGGCTCCCAGAGAACTGGCAGTGGAAGGAGATAATCCTGGTCTACAGCTGGGTCATCCTTCTGCACCAGTCAGGAAGGTGATGATCAGTCTGGATGTTACCTCTCGGGTAATAGAGGAGACAGTAGCAAAGGGGATCGATCTTCTGATCAGTCATCATCCACTATTTTATCAACCCCTTAACTCACTCTCCTTTGATGAGACCAGAGGACAGGTAATCAAAGAGGCTGTAAAGGCCGGTCTCAATATATATTCGGCCCACACCAACCTTGATATCTGCCAGGGGGGAATAAATGATTATCTGGCCGATCTATTGCACTTTGATTGCAATCGAGAACCACTGCAGGTTACTGCTGAGGACCGGTTAAAGAAGCTGACGGTCTTTGTCCCCCCTGATCACCTGGAGGAAGTACGTGAGGCTATTTCCCTTGCTGGAGCGGGCTGGATTGGCAACTATAGCCACTGTACCTTTCAGGCTGAGGGACAGGGAACCTTTAAACCTCTTGAGGGCAGTAATCCCTATCTTGGCAGTTATGGTAGCCTGGAGCGTGTCGGTGAAGTGAGGCTGGAGACCATTCTTCCTGAGAGCAGAAGGGCGAGGGTGCTTAAGGCCATGGAAAGGGCTCATCCCTATGAAGAGGTGGCCTATGACCTTTATTATCTGGAAAACACCGGTCATCAACTGGGTTTGGGAAGGTTTGCTCCCCTTAAAGAGCCCTTTAAACTTCAGGAATACCTGCAGTTGATTAAGGAGCAGTTTAATCTTTCCCAATTACGGCTCTATGGACCGGAAAGGATGGATATGACACAGAGTATAGAGAGTGCAGCCCTGTGCAGTGGAAGTGGCGGTGATCTCTTTTACAGTGCCCTATCCCTTGGTGCCCAACTCTACATAACTGGAGATTTAAAGCACCATCAGCTCCTGGCTGCTGCTGAGGAGGGTTTGCCTCTGGTTGAGGTCGATCACTTCCAGGCGGAGAAGCGGGGAATGGCTGTAGTTTTGGAGTACCTGGAAGATAAAAATAGAGAGCAGGGACTGGGCCTTGAGCTCTACTCTGCCGAGGAGAGTTCTCCACTGCAGCTGATCTAAATGACTGGAGGATGAGGGGGAATGCTCTGGATAGTAAAAACCTGTGTGTTGTGTGGCAGGGGGGTCGATTTGCTGCGCCATGTTGCCCTGCCGGAAACTAAAAGGTGTGTTGAGTGTGCCCGCAAATGGGGCTCTGATATCCAGCTGCCTGATGTAATCATTGGTATGGATGCTGAGACTTATCGGGATCTGCTGGAGGCGGTACGCAGCTAAGCTGAAGAGTATTCTACGAGAGGAGGTATTCTTGAACCCTGATTATTCTTGTTACCGGGGTTTTCAGGAAGTATATGCCATGGAAAAGGCTTCATCCAGACTACTGATCCTGCAGCGAATAGATTCTAAAATTAATGCCATTAATAATGACCCTGAGTTAGAAGCTCTCATTAAGAGAAGATCTCAGATTAAAGAGGAGGAGGCTCTTTTAAGGGAGGAGATTTCATCTCAGAGAGACCAGCTCTTCCAAAAGGGCAGGACCATCAAGAAAAAGGATGATGAGGAACAGAGCCTCTCCTATCAGGAGAATGAGATGAAAGAGGAGATGTATAGCGGTAGGGCCAGGGCCAAGGAAGTTGAACAGCTGCAGCGAAAGATAAAGAATATAAAAAAACAACGGGAGAGGCTGGAAGAAGAGGTGCTCTTACTGATGGAGGAAGAGGAGGAGCTACAGCAGAAGATTGAAGGCCTGGATAATCGCTATCAGGTGCTGGCTGATGAAAAAGCCAGCATAACCCAGCGAATAGAAGAGAAAAAGTCCTGCAATAATGAAAAAATTGCCCGGCTGGAAGAAGAAAAAAGGGAGCTGCTGGAGGGAATAGAAGCAGAAGAGCTGGAGGTTTATCAGGGCTTAAAGAAGAAAAAGAAGGGTGTGGCTGTGGTTGAGGTAGATGGTTCTTACTGTACAGGCTGCCGTGTTCATCTGCCCGCTTTTATCATCGACAGGCTATATGGGGAGGAAAGGCTGGTCTTCTGTGAGAGCTGTGGTCGTATTCTGTCCCTTCCACTTGATGGATAAGACAATAAGCAGACCTGTAAGCCGGGTTCTGTCTTGGATAATCATCCATCTTATGATAACAGTTGCCTGCTATCTTTAGCGACCTAACCCGAGAAGTCTGGCGGGCAACCATTTACCTTCTCCTATTTGGTCTTGCTCCGGATGGGGTTTACCTATCCAGTCAGTCACCTGACTGATGGTGCGCTTTTACCGCACCCTTTCACCCTTGCTCCCAGGGGGAGCGGTTTGCTTTCTGTGGCACTGGCCTGAGAGTTGCCTCCACTGGATATTATCCAGCATCCTGCCCTCTGGAGCCCGGACTTTCCTCAAAGAGTCCGCAGGGACTCTCTGCGATTACCCGGTCTACTTATCGTCAACAAAAGTATAGCATGGAAAGAGTTAAAAGTCAACCGGTTTTTCCCTCTATAAGTGTTAATATATGAATGTTAGCAGCACTTTATGTGCTGCAGTATTTTAATCAAGTACTGGAGGCATATAATGCGGATTAAAGCTTTAATTAAGATGGGAAATATATATCTGGTGTTCTTTTTTTTATTATCTCCAGTTATCATTCTCCAGTCTATCGGACTTCCCATGGAGAGCAGGGGATATCTTATGGATGAGAGCTACTCCATTAATAACCTGCATCAAATAACACACCAGGTTCCCTTTGATCGGCAGAGCATGAATCAGTGTGCTGGTTATGTGGCCTCCTTTGTCTTAAGATATTATGGTTTTGATCTTTCCGGTGGGGACGTTTATCGAGAAATGGTTTATTTTCGTTATTATTCCTATGGGATTATGCCCGGGAAGCTGGTAAAGACCCTTAATGCCCATGGGTTAAAGGCCAATATGTATCGAGGAAGAACCGAGCACCTGTATTACTACATCTCCAGAGATATTCCAGTTATTGTTCTAATTGGAGAGGGTTTGCGCTGGCAGCATTATCTTGTTCTTTTGGGTTACAACCGGGATCTTTCAAAGTTTTATTTTTATGATCCCAGCCGGGGGCCTCTATCAGGGGTAAGTCCTTATCCCGGCAACAGGGTTATGGATAAGGAGGAGTTTACTTCCCTGTGGCAAAACAGGGTGCCCTTTTATAACAATCTATATATTCCTGTTAAGGGAAGGATAGATGCTTAGGCTTTATTTACAGATATGTTTTTGTTGTCCTGACAGCTGAGGTGACAGTAATTATCTCAGATCTGTAACGCCAGCAAGATTCACCGATCAATGCCTCTTCTGCATATATTATTCTAAATAAATGCTAAGAGAGGTGAATGCCTTGCAGGAAGAAATGCAGGATTTGCTGGCTGCCATTCAGTCACTGGGGCAAAAGATAGAAGACTTGAGTTTGAAGGTAACTGGTGATAATCCAGAGGGAGTGCTGAATGATATTACACTCAGGGGAGAGATAAATCCTCTTGATCCCCCGCCTCCCGGCGAGTCAACCTGTGGTTTTGTATATACAGTGCAGAGGGGAGATACTGTCTTCTTTATTGCCCGCCGCTTTGGATCAACGGTAGATGATATT
>CAZXKH010000255.1:0-3679 GCA_964641385.1 uncultured Clostridia bacterium
CTCTGGTTCTGCTAAGCAGTGCGGGCCCAAAACCCAGAGCAAACTCCTCCACATAGACCCCCACCTTCTTGGCCACCAGAAAGTGACCCAGCTCGTGGACAAAGATCAGCAGTCCTAAAACCACAATAAAAGAAATAACTGTTATCAAGATGATAATCCTCCTATAATCTCATTGGCTCTCCTCCGGGTCCAGCCATCAACATCAAGGACCTCCTGCAGGCTGCCCGGAGAAAAGGATTGGTGTTCATCAAGTAACACCTCTACCAGTTCCGGTAGCTGAAGAAAGGCCAGCCTTTCATCCAGAAAGGCCTCAACAGCAACCTCATTGGCAGCATTGAGTACCACCGGTTTAGTACCTCCCTCTCTACCTGCCTGAGTGGCAAGCCTGAGAGCAGCAAATAGATCCAGATCAGGCTCCTCAAAGGTTAGGGCACCCACCTGAGCCAGATTAAGAGGCTCCAGACTGTTCTCTCTTCGCCGGGGATAGGTCAAAGCATGCTGTATGGGAGCCCTCATATCAGGCAACCCCAGCTCGGCTACCATGGTGGCATCCTTGAACTCCACCAGTGAATGAATAATACTCTCAGGATGAACAACTACATCAATTTTATCGTACTCCAGACCAAAAAGCCAATGGGCCTCTATAACCTCCAGGCCCTTATTCATCAGGGTGGCTGAATCAATAGTGATCTTACCACCCATCTCCCAGTTGGGGTGCTTTAAAGCCGAGGCCGGAGTGACCCCTTCCAGCTCCTCCCGGCAACAGCCCCGAAAGGGTCCTCCAGAGGCAGTGAGAATGATCCTTTTGACATCATCGATCTTTTCACCCTCCAGCAGCTGAAAGATGGCGCTGTGCTCGCTGTCAATAGGCAGTATCCTGACTCCCTTCCTTTCAGCCAGGGGCATAACCAGCTCGCCCCCAATCACCAGGGTCTCCTTGTTGGCCAGGGCCAGATCAATACCTACTTCTATGGCAGCCATGGTGGGAGCCAGTCCACAGGCCCCAACCAGTCCATTAACCACCAGCTCTGCTCCCTGAATGGTGGCTGCTTCCAGCAAACCCTCTGTCCCGGAAAGCAGAGTGGTAGAATAATCCTTTAATTGATATTGTAACTTATCTTCATACTTCTCATTCACAATTACTGCCAATGAGGGACGAAACCTTCGCACCTGTTCTGCCAGCAGCTGATAGTTACTGTGGGCAGTTAGGGCCAGGACCTGGAAGGAGTCCTCCAGTTCCTCTACCACCTCAAGTGTCTGGCAGCCAATGGAACCTGTTGATCCCAGAATACTTAGTCCTCTTTGCAAGAGTTATCACTCCTCATCAACAAAAACAGGAATTAAGCCCGCCTTAAAGATAGCCTTGAGAATAATTAGCAGTGCAGGGCCAAGAAAGAAGCCTCCTACTCCAAAGAGCCTGATTCCAATATAGATGGATATTAGAGTGGCCAGGGGGTGAATACCGATACTGCTTCCCAGTATCCTGGCCTCTGCCACCTGCCTGACAACGATAATCACACCATAGATTACCAGCAGACCAATACCAAAGAATATCTGTCCGGAAAAGAAGGAATAGAGAGCCCAGGGGAAATAGACCAGTGAAGGGCCGATAACAGGTATTAAATCCAGTATCCCGGCGGCAAAGGCCACAATTAACGAATATTCGCTGGATAAAACCTCTAAACCAATAATTGAGATCATAATGGTAATTGAGATCAGAATGGTCATGGCCCGGATAAAGCCAAAGGAAGCACTGGCAATCTCCTTCAGCAGGCCACGGACATCCTCCTTCAGGCGATGGGGAACAAAGATCATGATAAAATCAAGGATCATGTCCCGATCCCGGCTGGCAAAGAAGGTAGCAATAAAAACAATGATAGTGATAATAAAGATATTGGGCAGTGCCCTGATAATATCCAGCAGGGAATCAACCAGACCGGAGAGTCCGGTGAGTACAGTTTGATAGAAGGACTCCAGGTTATGGTCAATGGCTGTACTGACAGCAGAGGGCAGCTCCCAGCCCTCAATCATTTCTGTCAGCTGCAGGTCCTGATTCATAATCCACTGCAGGTTTTCTCCGATCTTTTCGTACTCCGGCAGATTGCGGACTAAACGATCCAGCTGGATGTATACCTGTGAAAACATGACCGTTAATAAGAGAGACAGTAGCAAAAGGAAAATAAAGAGAGAGATAAAGACAGCAAAACCACGACCAATATTTTTTTTCTCCAGAAAATTGACCAGGGGATCAATTAGAATTGCCAGCAGAAAGGCAATAACAAAGGGCAGGATATAGGGCATCAGGAATTTAACCACAATCAATACAATTAATATAAAGGCAGCCAGAAAGATCAGCAGCCTGTGAACAACCTTTAGTTTAAACACTCTCTGCCCCCTCCCTAGAAAAGATTGAAGACCATTAAATAATAAAAGACTGGCAGGCTAAAGAGCATGCTGTCAATACGGTCCAGAATCCCACCATGTCCGGGAAGCAGCTGCCCTGAATCCTTAACCCCGGCTGCACGTTTCATGCGTGATTCAAAGAGATCTCCCAGCTGACCACTGAGAGCAACAATTAAAGCCCCCGGTATGGTCTTCCAGCCGGTAATGCCCAGCAAAGGACCTGCCACCAGCACCGCCAGCAGGGCACCCAGCAGGCCACCCAGGGCCCCTTCAATACTCTTCTTGGGGCTTAAGGAAGGAGCCAGCTTATGTCGGCCCAGCCTTTTGCCGATAAAATATGAAAAAATATCGTTACTCCAGGTGATAATCAGGGCCAGCCAGAGATAATGGAGTCCAATCTCATGCAAAAGCAGGGGATAACGTAAAAGCCACCCCAGATAAAAGGCTCCCAGCAGGGCAGTTCCCATGGCCATAACTACCCTTGCTGAGGATGAAAAAAATAAATAATATATAAAAAATATTAGCAGCACAGCTGTTAGTAGCAGAGAGAATAGCTCTACCTTGACCAGAGCAGTAAAAAGCAGTACTACTGTCAGCAGTAAAGCCGGGATATAATCTAACCTGCAGGGCTGAGCAAAAAGGGAGTACTCACGCAACCCCAGTGCAGCAACCAGCACCAGCAGAAGAGCCAGAAGCCAGACAGGACCCATCAGAATAAAAAAAAGAAGTGGTAAAAGGACTATAACGGTCAGGACTCTTCTCCAGAGCATACTGTACCTCCCTCTTAAGAGCATGGTTTTGCCCTGAATTAACTCAATACCTATACGCCTCCAAAACGCCGTTCCCGATCCTGAAACTCCAGGATGGCCAGACAGAGCTCCTCCCTGGTAAAATCAGGCCAGAAGGTCTCTGTCACCAAAATCTCTGCATAGGCCAGCTGCCAGAGAAGAAAATTGGAGATTCTCATTTCACCCCCAAAGCGGATCAAAAGCTCCGGATCCGGCAACCCTCCAGTATCCAGGTAGCTGGAAAAAAGATCCTCGTCAATCTCATCTGGATGGATTTTCCGGCTCTTGACAGCAGCCAGAAGATCCCTGGTAGCCTCAATAATCTCAGCCCGACCCCCATAATTAAGAGCCAGGTTCAAGATCTGGCTGTCATTATTCTCTGTCAGACTGGTGACTTTATCCATCTCCTGTGAGACCCGCTGGGGCAGATCCTTTCTTTGACCAAGAAAGCGCACTTTAATATTATTTCTATGTAGCTCCTTGTATTC
>CAZXKH010000256.1:0-3669 GCA_964641385.1 uncultured Clostridia bacterium
GCTGAAGATGATTGATAATAATTATTTATGGGAGAGGGAAGTTGGAATACACCCCTAACTTCCCCTATCCCATAATTTAATAAGTATTTACCCAGGGGAGGGATATAATGAAATCAATCACATTTCAGAAGAGATATTTCTGCTTCTGTTCTGTTATGCTGGTATTAATAGTACTCCTGTCTGCTGGATGCTTTGATCAAAGCTCTGAGTATTATGTCACCATCCAGGGTCAGGGAGTAGAGAGTGAAGAAAGTATCTCTTTATCAGAGTTAAAGGCTATGGAAAAGGGAATGGTTGAGGATGATTATTTCTCTGTTAACACCTATGGAACAGAGAAGTATACTTCATTTAAGGGGATCTGGATCTGGCATCTCTTATCAGAAAAAGTCTCTTTAGATGAGAATGCTGAGAGGGTTGTTATTATTGCTGAAGATGGTTATCAGACTGAGTTTTCACTTGCTGAGGTAAAAAGAGATGATTATATAGATCAGCAGGATCCTGATAAAAAACTGAAAATGATACTGGCCTTTGAGCAGGATGGTGAGCAGTATGATCCTGAGGATGGCAATCCCTTTCGTCTTATCAGGGGGCAAAAGGAGCCAGGAGATGTTAATGAACCTTACTGGGTATCTAATGTCGAGACAATAGAAATTCAGTAACTATTATTATTTATAAGCGGTTGATTAATGGTGATAACCAAATATTTATGGTTATGCAGGCATCAAGAAAATGCAATTGATAATAATGTTAACTGCTAATTATTAATAAGGAGGAACAATTTATGCCACGAGGAAAGGAGCATCCCTTAATATCCCAGTTGCAGGACAAATACCTCAAGGGAAGATTAACTCGGCGCCAATTAATGCGTGATGCTGCTCTTTTTGGAGTATCTATGTCTTCAATTGGCTTCTTTTTATCTGGGATTACTCCACGACAAAAAGGAGCAGCCTGGGATTTAAATTTATCATTATCTGATGCTGTAAGTGCCCATCTTCAGGCTGATGCCAGTGGAGCAATTATTCTTTCTGCTACAGAGGAAAGAATAGAAGCAAGAGCCTATTCTCCAGAATCGGTGCTAAAAATTCTTCTCCAGCCAGAAGAGCAACCTGTTTCCATAACTGTTGATAATGTTTTTTCTCAGGCTATTGAGCCCAAAGTAAGTGTATCTGGAAGTGAAAATGAGCTGGCTCTGCTGAATAAGAAGGTGCTTTCTCCCACGGCAATAGAACTGAAACTTAGAGGGGGAAGTGGCCCTCAGAGAATAGATCTCTACCTGAAAGAAGAGCTACTTAATGATCCTCTAACCTTTGCCCTTGTAGGGGATAACCAGGGGAATGACGATACTTTTGCCAAAATAATTGCAGAAATTAATAAGACTGAGGCTTCCTTTCTCATTCATCTGGGAGATATGGTTCCCTCAGGGACTGAAAGGGAGTACAGTGATTTTATGGATACCATCTCTGCTCTGGAGATTCCCTTCTATTCTGTTCCTGGAAACCATGATGTACGGGCCGAGGGATTAACATATTATGAAACCTTACTGGCACCAGGCTATTATAGTTTTCATCTAAAGGAGTACACCTATATTTTTCTCGATACCTCCCTGCTGGGAATGGACAGCAAACAGAAGGAGTGGATGAAGAAGGAGCTCGAAGGTAGGGATAAAAAAATGCTCTTTATGCATATACCATTTCTAGATCCAAGGGGAAGGGGTCATTCTTTTTTGGACCAGCAGCAGGCACACTCTATTCTAAATTATATCCAGGAGGATACTGTTGGAGTTGAGGGTGTTTTCGCCGGACATATTCATCTCTACCACCAGGAAGAGATGGAGGGAATACTCTATGCCATCAGTGGAGGGGGAGGAGCCACTCTTTATGCACCCGAAGATAAAGGTGGTTTTCACCACTATTCGCTGGTGAATACAGCTCAGGACCAGCTGGATATTACTGCTTATCCTGTAGAAGCTCCCTCTCGACCAAGGGAAATATTAGTTTCAGGCAGGGAATTAGATCTGGAAATACCACAGGATCAACTAATGGAAATGGCCTCTGTGGAGAAAAAAGGAGAATTTCAAAACTTGCATGGGAATTATCGTGGTCAGGGTCTTTATTATGGAATCCCTATTAGCAAGCTGGTAGAATTAACTGGTGGTATGGAAGAAGAGGACCTGCTGCTGGTTCATTCCTTTGATGGTTATATTCAGGAGTTTCCCTACCAGAATGTATACCCAGAGGAGGCAGGATGGTATGAAGACCAGGGGGAAATGGTGCTGGCTGTAATGTATAATGGCCAAAGCATTCCCGAATGGACAGAGGGATATAGAATTGCCTTCTTGCCTGAAGATGGTGTTTTTGATAATGAAAATTATAAACAAATTTCTCTGGAGGGTGAAGGGTGGTATGAATATCCCTCAGCCGGAAGTAGATGGATAAAGATGGTCCAGAGACTGGAGGTTCTTCCATGGGAAAAGAAATAAAGATTAAAGAAAAAAGGCAGGGTTTAAAGAATAGAGATCTGCTGATAATTGCCATCCTAAGTGGTATAGGTGGGGTGATGAGCACCTATGTAGGATATCTAGGAAATCTGTTAAACCGTATCTTTGGAGTTCCCTTCGGGGCCGGACAGTTTGTATCAGGATTGCATGTTTTCTGGATTATCCTGGTCGCAGGGCTTGTTCGAAGGCCAGGGGCTGCTACTGCTGCTGGCCTGCTCAAGGGAGTTATTGAACTGTTAACAGGAAGCACCCATGGACTGGTAATAGTGCTGATTTCAGTTTTCCAGGGAGTACTGGTTGATATAGTTCTTTTAGTCTTTAAGCGTTATACCCTAACCAGCTTTATTGTGGCAGGAGGAATTGCTACTGCATCCAATGTCTTTGTCTTTCAGATCCTTTATTTCTCCGGTGCTCCCCTGGCCTACATTCTATTTATTGCCCTGCTGGCACTAATCTCTGGTATCCTGCTGGCCGGGAGCTTTGGCCACAGTGTCCTGGAAATAATATTAGAAGCAAGACCCTTTCGTATGCTGGGTTCTTCAGAGACCATACAGAAAAAAAGTGGCAAGAGATGGAAGATGGCTATTACGGTGCTCTTGATTGTAGCCCTTTCGGCTGGTGCACTTTACTACTATGGCTTTGTTTTCCAGCCCCCATGGGTTGGTCCAGTGGTCCAGGTAGAGGGAATGGTGGAAAACCCACTCTCCTTTCAGCTCTCTTCCTTTAGCTCCCATGAAAAAACCATCAATACCGATATGGAGGGTGAAGTCACCTATATCCCACCACAGGATTATACGGGGGTCCCTTTGAATGTGATTCTCAGCAAGGCTCATCCCCGGCCAGAGGCAGAAACACTGGTAGTAACAGCTACAGATGGTTATTCTGTTGAGTTTCTCCTGACAGATGTTTTAGAGGATGAAGACATATTACTGATCATGGAAGATGACTATTTACGCCTGATTGCCCCTAATTATGCAGGAGGGCACTGGGTAAAGATGGTAAGTAAACTTACTGTTAAATAAGGAACAATCTGGATAACTATAAGGAGTTTTTCTATGTCTGAAACATTGATGGAAATAAGAGATCTAACATTCTCCTATCAGGGTTCATCTTCACCGGTTTTAAAGGAAATAAATTTGAAGGTAGCCCGCGGTCAATTTCTAACCATTACT
>CAZXKH010000257.1:0-3659 GCA_964641385.1 uncultured Clostridia bacterium
ACCTGCCCCTGATCAAAAAAATTCTCAGTATCGGCTTCCCAGCCGCCCTTGAACAATTAGTAATGAGGTTTGGGCAGCTCCTTTATATCCGTATAGTAGCCAGTCTGGGAACCATTGCCTATGCCTCTCATCAGATTGCAATCAATGCTGAATCCATATCCTATATGCCCGGCTTTGGTCTGGCCACTGCCGCCACCACCCTGGTGGGGCAGAACCTGGGAGCAAAATCCCCCCAAATGGCGGAAAAAAGCGGTCTGGAAGCCCTTAAGATGGGTGGAATGGTTATGGGTATTATGGGTCTCTTTTTTCTATTGGCACCAGAGCTGCTGATTCGACTTTATACCGATGATCCTGAAATAATTACCCTTGCTGCCAGAAATCTTCGTATCATTGCCTTTGCCCAGCTACCAATGGCAACACACTTCGTTATCGGTGGAGCTCTCAGAGGAGCAGGAGATACCAGGACCGTCTTCTACAGCACTGCTATCTCCACCTGGGTGGGAAGACTGGGACTGACAATGATCTTTGTCTTCTATCTGGGATGGGGTCTGGTGGGAGCCTGGGCTGCCATGGTTATAGACTGGACAATTAGAGGCATACATGTTTTTCTGGCCTACCGTCGTGGTGCCTGGAAAAAAATTGAGTTCTAAACAAATTATGCTGCTGTATAGTATATTTCTTCTTTCTGGCTAGTATATTTGCAACCAAGCTAAGAGCCTTCATTCTTCCTCTCTTTCATCTCCTCAGTGATTAGCTGGTCCAGATGAGAATTAATTCTTACCAGCCGGCATTCATCCAGGGACATCCCCTTCCTAAAAGTATCCCTCATCCTTTCTCTCAAATCCTCAATGGCCTGCATTCTTTTTTCTTTTCTCGAATATTTTTTCATTATAATTACACCCCTTTACTTTTTTCTACATTTTATTCAATATATTTACTATTTGTATATTTATTATAATACACATAGTCATCATTTTCAAGCATAAATAATATATATAGTCTGTTTATTCTGCGATTATTTTAAATTATACTATAAAGAGGAATAATTTGAGGTGATTTAGTTGGATATCTATCATCGTCTGGGACAAAGAATTAGAATGCTCAGAATAAACCAGGGCCTAACTCAGCAGGCACTGGGAGAAAAGTCTAACCTTCACCAAACATATATCGGTGCTGTGGAAAGAGGAGAAAGGAACCTGTCCTTAAAAAGCCTGGGCAAAATCGCCAGTGGCCTTGAGGTGGAAGTTAAGGACCTCTTTGATTTTTCAGATCATGCCTCAGAAACCAGCATGGTCAAAGAAAGGATCGATCACTACCTCAGGGATAAAGAGGAGAGGGATATTGTCTTTATTAGAGAGCTGCTGGAACTTATATTTCAATGGAAGAGACAAGCACAGTAAGTATTTTTTAAAGCCCCCAAAAAAAGGGGGCTTAATTTTTTCTCTTTATCTTTACAAAATAAACTTGGAACAATGAATTTAACAAAAAAGATAAATGAGTTAGATTAGTATTATCTCTAGTAGCCATGGAAGTATCTTTTAATCCCCTGATAAATTGACTCGGCTGAGCGCTGGCGGAAGGAAGGATCCTTTAACATGGCCTCCTCGGTTGGGTTGGATAAAAAGGCTACCTCCACCAGAATAGCGGGTATTTGAGCCTCTCTCAACACATAAAAATCTCTTTTTTTAACGCCCCGATCATACAACCCCAGATAATTAATCATCTCCCGCTGTACCAGCTGTGCCAGTCGCATCTCATCAGCAGTATGTGAAACCGAAATAAAGGTCTCGGTACCCTTGGGGAAATCCCTGGCTACGGAGTTGGCATGGACACTGACAAAAATATCGGCCTGGCTTCTGTTGGCAATATCTGCTCTGGACCAGAGGTCAAGGTATACATCTCTATCTCTGGTCATCACCACCTGAGTGCCTGCCTGTCGTAACAATGTTTCCAGCCGCCTGGATATATCTAGAACCACATCCTTTTCCATGGTTCCTGAATAACCCACTGCTCCCGGGTCAGCTCCCCCATGACCGGGATCGATAACCACTCTTTTCTGCCTGAAATCTGTCTTGAAGAGATCGATCTTGATGCGGTTATTGCTACTTGCAACAAGGTTATGGCCACTGTACTCGGGCACTTCAAAGACCAGCCTTGTCATTTTGGGATCCTCAGAAAAATGAGAGTAAGATATATCCTCAATGATACCACGAGACCCAGGCATCTCTTCTTCGATTAGCTTTAATTGAGAATCAAGCAAATCAACGACCAGGCGCTCAGGATGACTGAACTTACTTAGTTCAAACTCCATCTCTTCCGGAGTATCGATAACTATTCTGGTAGCAGCAGGGCTATCCTGCAGATAGAGGTTAAACTCTTCAGGTGGAAAGGCAATAATAGTCTTTTCAGGTTGCTGAGGGTCCTCCCGTAACAGGTGTCTTACCCCCTCCTCCAGGTCGATGACTACCCTGCTTTTTTCACCTGGATACTGAGCTGCCCTCACACCTTTAACCGGTCCCTCTTCCAGGTAATACTCTTTCTGTTCCAGATTAAGAGCACTGTGTGGAAAATCAAGCACCAGACGATGAGGATTCTCCAGATAAAAGACCTCCGGTCTTAGTGTCTGGGTCCCTCTAATAACCACCTCTGGTCTACCATCAACCTCAACCAGGTCAATACTGTTGATTAATAGATCGCGTTTCTCACCCTCAAGCATCAAATAACGACCATCAGGGGACAGAGTATCAGCAAAATCAAGATCTTCAAGCAGTTCAAAGACTACCTTAACTCTTTCCTGCTCCTGACTAAGCAGGATCTCCTTCACACCGGGATGCCTCTCTGGTACAAAGCTTTCCCCAGTACTCAAATCAGCATTGTCGATCTCCAGCACCATACGCCGGGGATCCTGCATATAATCAAGGCTGTAATCACCCATCGCCCCATGGGCTACAATTACAAATCGATTCCTTTCACCATCATATCCCAGCTGGGTGATCCTGGCTCCTGAGCGGAAGACCTTCTGGAAGCCATCTTCAATCTCCCTGTCCTCCAGGTTAAAGTGCTGACGAAGACTAAAATCAAATCTGATCTCAACCAGATCAACCTCCACCTGTTCTGCCCTTACCCTGTCGACAGGGATATCCTCTTCATCAAAACCAACAAACTCAAAATCCTCTGCCAGTTCTGTATCTTCAAGCTCAATGAAAAAACGCCAGGGATAGTCAGTCTCCCTAACCTCCATCTCAGCTTCACCGCTCAGATCAAAAAAGAGATCACCCTCTCTGTAACTAACTCGCTGCAAACGGTGTTCAGGATGCCTGAGAACAACTCTATCATCATCCTTTTCGACTGTATAACCAAAGACACCGGCAATGGGAACAAGGGGAAGATAGGTTGTACCGTCGACTAAGATCAACGGCCGGGGCATATTGATCAACCTGTTACCCACCTGCAGCTGTTCATAGCCAGCCCTGAGTCTGAGCTCCTTAGACTCATGCTCTATTAAAAGGGTATTAATAGAACCGATCCACTCCAGTTCAGCCCCTAAAGAAGATGCCAGTGTACGGCTTTTAACCAGGATATCTTCTCCCATCACTATGGCTTCGGTTTCAATCTTCTCCTCCAGAAGCCACAGCTCTAGTTCCTGATAATCGTACTCT
>CAZXKH010000258.1:0-3654 GCA_964641385.1 uncultured Clostridia bacterium
AGATATTACTGAGCGCATACAGGATGAGATAAGAACCAAAGGGAGAGAAAAAAGAGCTACCAAACAGCGAAAAGCACTCTCTGAACTTCTTTTGGATGATGTTTACCTTAGTGGTGATACCACTCAATCTCTAAGAAGAATCACCGAAGTGATGTCTGAGACCATTGATGTTGAACGGGCCAGTATCTGGCTCTATGATCGGCTGGAGGAAGAACTTCAGTGTCTATCCTTATACGAAGCAAGCACGGGAAAACACAGCCAGGGAGCAGTAATAAAAAGGGATGATGCCCCTCATTACTTAGAGGCTGTTATCAGGCAGCACAGGATCTTTGTTGAAGATGCTCAAAGCGATCCCCTGACCAGTGAACTAAAAGAAGGATATCTTAAGCCCCTGGGTATTTCTTCTATGCTTGATGCTGGAGTAATAATTGAGGGTGAATTAAAGGGTGTTATCTGTCTGGAACATGTGGAGGATATAAGAAAATGGCACGGAGTTGAGGAGGCATTTGTATCCACCATGGCCTCCATGGTGGCACAGGTTTTTGTTAATGCCGATAGAAAGAGAATAAATGAATCATTACAGTTTCAGCTGCAGTTTGAAAAGGTTATCTCCGAGATTGCCTCCTTTTTCATCAGCCTGCCTGCAGAACAGATCGATGATGAAATAAACCATGCTCTGCAGGTAACGGGAGAGTTCTTTCAGGTTGATCGCAGCTATCTCTTCCAGTTTTCTGATGATGGAGAAAGGATGAGTAATACTTATGAGTGGTGTGATGAGGGTATTGAAAGCCAGATTGATAGAATACAGGATGTTCCTTTATCCTCTCTTCCCTGGTGGGAAGAGAGGATAGAGAATAGAGACCATGTTTATATTCATGACGTAGACTTACTGCCACCTGAAGCGGAAGCAGAAAAAAGAGTGTTTCAGTCTCAGGGTATAAAGTCACTGCTCAGCATCCCTATTATCCAGGAGAACAGGCTATTTGGTTTTCTTGGCTTTGATGCAGTTAAAGAAAAACGGACCTTTTCAGAAAACTATATTGTCTTGTTAAAGGTTGTTGCAGAATTGATCTCCAATGCTTTAACCAGGTATATGGCCAGTCATAAGATATCCAGCTATGCTATGGAGCTGGAGCTAAAAAGTATGGAACTTGAAAACGTAAACAATATGCTTGATGAAGAGATTAATAAGGCCCGAAGGTACATGAAAAATCTTTGCCTGAGACCAGACCTGAGCTGAAGGGCCTAGAACTCTATGATTATAACCAGCCTGCCAGCAGAATGGGTGGTGACTTCTATGATTATCTTAAGCTGGGAGAAGATCTTCTCTTATTCTATCTTTCCGATATAACAGGCCATGGACTTGATGCAGCCATGATGAGTGCCTTTGTCAAGAATACAATTGGGACCTATGTAAAGTTAAAAGCAAATGATGACCTTCCAGATCCCAATAGTATCTTAGACTTTATGTATCAACAGTTTACAGCGGAAAACTATCCTGATGATTACTTTATTACCATTCTGCTGGGAATAGTTGATCTCAAAGAGCACAGGCTTACCTACAGCAGTGCTGGGATGCATATCTCACCCTTTATCTTCTTTGATGGTGAAATAAAAGAGCTTGCTGCTGGAGGGATGCCCATCTCTACAGTAATTACCAGGGAGCAGTTATATTTTCATAATGACAGCATAAATTTACCTTCCGGGGCTATTCTGTTCTTCAGTACAGATGGTCTGCTGGAGCAGAGGGCCGGTGAAGAGGTATACGGTAATCGCTTTCAAAGCATTATCTATAAGAAGAAGAACCTGCCTTTACCAGTTATTGGTGAGGAGATTAATAGAGATTTTAGCCTCTTTACAGGTGGGATGGTAGGTGATGATGATATAACATACTTGATGATGAAGGTAAAAAGAGAGGAAGATCTCCCCAGGCTGGAGCTATCAATTAATAGCCAGATAACAGCTGTAGAGAAGGCCAAGGAAGAGTTTAGGGTCTTTATTCAACCCTATATGGATGATATAGATCCTGTAATGATGACCCTGCATGAGCTTTTGATTAATGCAGTTGAGCATGGCAATAAATTCGATCAGGACAAGAAAATATTGCTCCAGGTTGAGGTTAGAGAGGAATATCTTCAGGTAAGTGTTCAGGATCAGGGATCAGGTTTTGACTGGAGAGATAATACCGGGATGAATTTTGGAGATATTAAGGATCAAGTCTCTCAGCGAGGGCGAGGCCTTGGCTTTGTTCTTGCTAAAAAAGCCACCGATTATTTCTATTACGATCACAATCAGAGGGGGAGTAGAGCTGTCTTTATCATATTTAGATAAGCCTTGCTTGTTCTAATTCCTATCTGTTTAATTGATAAAACACTATACAAAATATGAAACAAAGCCAGCAGGAGGGAGCAGATGAAGAATATACTAATAGTTGAGGATACCAAAATGCATCAGGAAAAGATCAAGAATTTAATAACTGAGATGGGCCATAATATTGCGGGCTGTTTTGAATATGGAGAAAGGGCAGTGGAGTATGTTAAAGAACAACAATGCCCAGATTTAATTATTATTGACATTATACTTAAGGGAGAAATGAATGGCTACGAAACCGCCAGGCTTATTAACTGTCAAGCTACTGTCCCCATTATTTTCCTAACTGGCATGGAAGATGATCTTAAAAATACTGAGATGGGGGAGATAGGGGCCTTTGTTTATTTGAATAAACCTTATACCAAACAGGAATTAAAAAACAATATCGAAATGGTTTTATATAAAGACAGTATTTGCCAGCAATTAATGAAAAACATTGAAGAAAAGCAGCTACTACTGGATAATATCGATGTTCAAATCTGGAAGATATTGAGACCTATAAGGTTGTTAACAGGGCTCATGCAGAATTTATTGGAACTGAAAAGAAGGAGCTGGAAGAGAGGTCATTATGGGATATATTTTCCGAGAAGGAAGCAAAAACTTGTATTGAGAGTAACCGCCGGGTCTTTGAAGAGAAAGTAACCTTAAAATTCGAACAAAAATTGATCAATGCTCAGGGAGAAGAACGCTTACTTGCTATTAACAAAACACCAAAGCTTGATGATAAAGGCATGGTTGAGTATGTGGTCTGCAGTGCGGTGGATATTACGGAAAGGAAAAAGGCTGAGGAAGTTCTGTACAGGGCCGAGCAGAGGTACAGAGCGCTGGTAGATCACAGTCAAAGTATTATTTACAAAATTGATCTGGATGGCGAAATAATATATATTTCACCAAGCTTAAAGAAGCTTCTTGGCTATGAACCTGAGGAGGTCATTGGAGAAAAATTTGTATTTCTTGTCCATGAGGATGACCTGGCAGTCTGTAAGGATTACTTTAAGAAAGCCAAGGAGAGCGGAGAAATTCAACCCGGAGTTGAGTACCGTGCTGTTCACAGGGATGGTTCTTACCGCTGGCACCGTTCTGTTATGACCCCGGTCTTTGATGAGGATCATAAACTGATTAAATTTATTGGAAATGCCATAGATCTTCATGAACGCAAAGAAGCAGAGGAAAATCTGCAGTTTCAGCTTGAATTTGAACGTATGGTGGCCAGTATATCCTCCTATTTTTTCTCTTTGCCTTCAAAAAAGATCGATCAGGGGATCAACTATGCTTTACAGATGA
>CAZXKH010000259.1:0-3651 GCA_964641385.1 uncultured Clostridia bacterium
ATAGCGATAGTTCAGAAGGAGAGGCCCCGGATAATCATCGTCAGTGCTGACCTCCTAAAAAAGGATCAGCAGACAAAAAAATTACGGATGATGATAGACCTGGAAGAAATACTTTTTATTGTAATCGAGATGGAAAAGAAAAAACCAGAGACTCACTGACAAAAAGAAAGGGTGTGGAGAATGAAAATTCTTATTGTCGACGATGAACCCCATATTCGTCTCCTGCTAGAACAGACCCTGGAAGAGCTGGAGGATGAAGGGGTCGAGATCCTGATTGCTGATAATGGGGAAGAAGGTCTGGAAGAGATCCAGGTAGAAAGACCCCAGCTGGTTTTTTTGGATGTGATGATGCCCAAAATGAATGGCTTTGATGTCTGCCAGCGGGTAAAGAATGAACTGAAGCTGAAGGATGTCTATATTATTATGCTTACGGCCAAGGGCCAGGAATTTGATAAAAAAAGAGGCCAGGAAGTGGGAAGTGATATCTATATGACCAAGCCCTTCAACCCCGATGAGATCCTGGATAAGGCCCGGGAAATTCTTGGTCTTTGAAGGGAAAAATGAGGATAAAGAAATTGCCTATTTCTCAAACACTGATGACAATTATTAGGAAGGAGTTGTTAAAAATCCATGCGTTCTCTCATTAGCACCGATGAAGAAAAATGTGTCGGCTGTAATAAATGCATCTACTGGTGTCCGGTGGTGGATGCCAATATCTCTTATGTTTTTGATGGTGATAAGAGCAGGACCAGGGTGGATGATAATAAATGCATTATGTGTGGTAAATGTCTTGATGTCTGTGACCATGATGCCCGAGATTACATGGACGATACTGAAACCTTCCTGACAGACCTAAAGAAAAAAAAGGATATTTCCCTGATTGCTGCTCCTTCTGTTAAGACCAATTTCCCTCAATATAAAAAGATCTTTGGCCTTTTTAAAACCCTTGGTATCAAAGAAATTTACGATGTCTCCTTTGGAGCCGATATTACCACCTGGGCCTATCTTCGGATCCTGGAAGAGGAAAAAAAGGAATCATACATAGCCCAGCCCTGTCCGGCCATCGTCAGCTATATTGAAAAACACACCCATGATTTGTTAGAAGATCTAATCCCCATCCAGAGTCCCATGATCTGTACCGCCATTTATCTAAAAAAATATCTTAATATTTCCTCCTCTCTGGCCTTTTTCTCACCCTGCATTGGAAAACTGGCCGAAATACGGGAAGAAAAGACCGGAATAGTAGTGGATTACAATCTCACCTTCAGAAAGATCTGGGATTATATCCAGAAAGAGGGGCTTGATCTCTCCAGTTACCCGGAAGTAGACTTTGCAGTTGGCTCACGAAGTCTGGGTGACCTTTACAGTCTGCCCGGAGGTTTAAAGGAGAATGTTTATCACTACAACCGCCAGGCCTGGGTAAAACAGGTGGAAGGAACCCAGTTTGCTTACAGCTATCTCCAGGAATTATCAGAGAGAAAAAAGGATAAGAAACCACTCCCCCTCCTGGTGGATATTCTAAGCTGCCAGCACGGCTGTAATGTAGGTTCAGGGACCCTGAAGAATAGAGATATCACTGATATTGAGGCCATCTCAGATGGCTTCCGCTCTACAAAATCAAAGCTCAATGATCAAGAGAGGGAAAAGATCCTCTCCCACTTCGACGCCAGTCTCTCCCTCTCCGACTTTACACGAAACTACGAGCAAGAAGACGTTCCCCATTTTGCCATCCCCAGAGAAGAGGATCTGGAGCCCATTTTTCTAAGCATGCACAAGGAGACAGAGGAATCAAAAAACATCAACTGCAATGCCTGTGGCTATGTGGACTGCCATCAGATGGCAACAGCAATCTATAATGGATGCAATCACAAGGAGAATTGTCTCTATTACAACCTGCAGGAATCAGCAAAAGCAGAGATCATGGACAAAAAGAATAAAGAGATCCTCCAGCTATTAAATGAGGTCAATGAGCAGAGAGAAGAGCTGAAGATTAACAACCAGCGACTAAAGGAGATGGATCGTCTTAAAACCGATTTTATCTCCACCGTCTCCCATGAACTCCGCACCCCGCTGACCTCCGTTCTGGGCTTTACCCGGATCATTAATAAGAAGCTGAAAAAATCTATTTTCCCCCTAATCAAAGAAGGGGACAAAAAGACCAACCGAAATATCCGCCAGGTAACAGAGAATATGCAGATCATTATTTCGGAAGGAGAACGACTTACAAACCTTATTAATGATGTCCTGGATATTGCCAAAATGGAAGCCGGAAAAATGGAATGGCAAATGGATTATTATCAGCTGGAGGATATCATAGCTCAGAGTTTTGCTTCAGTGAAATCCCTTTTAGAAGAGAAGGATTTGACCATCAAGAAGGATATCCAGCCCCATCTGCCTCCTCTTTACTGTGATCGGGACCGGATTATTCAGGTAACCTTAAACCTTATTTCCAATGCCATCAAGTTTACCCCGAAAGGAACCATTCTCTGTCGGGCACGACAAGAAGAAGAAAACCTGGTGATCAGTGTTCAGGACCAGGGGATCGGGATCAAGGAAGAAGACCTGAAACACATCTTTGATAAGTTCCGGCAAATAGGAGATACCCTAACTGACAAACCCCAGGGCACCGGTCTGGGACTGCCCATCTGTAAGGAGATTATTGAACAACACGGAGGTTCTATCTCTGCCCAGAGTACTTTGGGAGAGGGAAGTACCTTCACATTTACCCTGCCCTTAAAGGAGAAATCGAAAGAAGAGAAAGAGAAAAAACCAGTAGTCCCATTAACTGTTATCGATCTGGAAGAAACAGACCAGGAGATAAAGGGAGAAGGAAAGAAAATCCTGGTGGTTGATGATGAGGCCCATATCAGGGCTCTTCTCCGACAGGTCCTGGGAGAAGATGGATATAGGGTTGATGTAGCAGAAGACGGTATCCAGGCCCTGGAGATGATCAAAAAAAAGAAACCCAGTCTAATTATCCTGGATATTATGATGCCCCATATCAGCGGTTTCGATTTAGCAGCAGTTTTGAAAAATGATCCTCTGACCCAGGACATTCCGATAGTAATCCTATCCATTGTGGATAACCGGAAACGGGGAACTCATCTGGGTGTAGCAGACTACTTTACCAAACCGGTGAATTTTAAAAAGCTGCTAAAGACAGTAAACAGGCTCCTGGATGAAAAAGGAGAGGATCCTGGAGATGCAACTATGGAAAAAAAAGAAGACTAAATCACTTGTTACAACAGCTCTCTTTTTAGGCATCACCCTTGTGATCCAGCTCATTCGTTTGCCGCCCCCTTTAACCGGACCACTCATTAATGCCATACTAATTCTCACCACCATCCTGCTCGGCGTAAAACAAGGTATAGCCATCGGGCTATTAACCCCAATCGGAGCCCTGCTTTTAGGGATTATTCCTCCTGTTTTGGCACCAGCTGTGCCCTTTATTATGGTGGGGAATAGCCTCTACTGCCTCCTCTTTGCTCTGCTATATTATCGCTGCAACGAATTATTGGGGCTTTTATTCGGTTCACTACTGAAATTTGCCGTTATAGCCGGGGCCGCTGTTCTTATTCTGGATTTGCCAAAGGGCCCCTCAGCAGCCCTGGGATTACCCCAGTTTATCACCGCCCTCACCGGTGGTGCTGG
>CAZXKH010000260.1:0-3643 GCA_964641385.1 uncultured Clostridia bacterium
GGATTAATATTTCCATCATTATTAAGGAGCTGGCAGAAAGAACAGGCTCCAGGCTATACTGCTCTGAGTGCTCAAGTGAACTTTCCTTTAATTAAAGTAGAGGTCCCTGGTTATCTGCTGGCAGCTGTTTTAACTTAAACCCTGCAGTTTAAGAGTTTCAATAACAGAGAGAGGAGGGAGCAGATATGCAGGCTTCAAGTTATCTGTGCTGAAGGCAGGCAGGTCTTTGTAATTATTAGGCGGAGCACAGTTTTTGATATTGTCGGCCAGTGTCCTTTCAGTGGCCTAAAACAAAGGTTTACCATCAGCAGTGAACCACTGAGCTGAAGTCTTCTGTGGCTTCCAGGTATATTTAATTGGTGGGGCAATCATTTCTACTTCAACCAGACACAGAAGAGCTGGAATCTTCTTCGTTGCTGTCGGGTATGGAACTTAGCTTATCTGGTAGAGTAAGCGATGGTTTGTAGATGGGGGCAGGCCCTCAGGGCCTGTCCTGAATATTACTTTCGAAAGGGGAGTTAGAGATGATCAGGATTACTTTAAAGCAGATTCGTGAGGAACTGCCCGGTTATGAGAAGAGGCAGATCAAGAGTCCATCTCTGGCCGTGGAGGTGCTGCACAAATATATTGATGGCTCTGACCGGGAGATGATGGTTGTTTTATGTTTGAACACCAAAAACCATATCAATGCCATTAATACAGTCTCTGTCGGCACTCTAAACAGCAGCCTGCTCCACCCCCGGGAGATATTTAAACCGGCCATTCTATCCAACTCAGCTTCGATTATTCTGGGGCACAATCACCCCAGCGGTATTACTGACCCCAGTGATAATGATATCAGGGTCACCAGAAGGGTGGCTGAGGCAGGAGAAATTATGGGGATCAGCCTGCTTGATCACATTATTATCGGTGGTGATGGCAACTACACCAGCTTAAAGGAAAAGGGCCTGGTGGATACAGGTAATTGAATTTAAATTGATGGGAGGTATGCTTCATGTATTTTGTAAAATCCAAGAGGTTTTTTAGTTACCGGCAGGCTTACAGCTACTGCCGGCAGGAGGGCCTTGACCCTGCTTACGAGATCCGTATTGAAGGGGAGGGGTGCTGTAAGTTATGCTGGCCGGTGGAAACAGCAGACTGGAAGTACAAACCTGGTTCCAGCAGTCTGCTGGAGTATCATGGCCAGCGAAAGATTGGCCAGATAGCAGAGGAACTGAGGGCCTACCTTAAGATCAGGGGTGTCAGGATCGATGAATTCTTCAGGGTTTTATCCTTTAAAGAAAATCAACCCTGGCCCCGGGGTAGAATTCACTGCTATACAATCACCGGCACTGAAGGGCATTATACCTTTGTTGGAGTTCGGGATCTTATGGGGCATTATGATGATATCTTGATGATTAAGACCTATCTGGGAATGGAGCATGCCCTTAGGATTGCAGGTATCTGTACTGTGGCTCTAGGGGCCTGAGATATAGCTTTTTTATACTGCCTGCAGTTTGACTTGTTGTGGAAATAAACTGCTCTGCCCCTATATTATCTGCAGAGGTGTTTCCCCACAGGATGGGAGGGGGTTTCTGCTACAGTTTTTATCTGCTTGGCAATCAGTGAAGCTGGCGGCCCGGGCAGGGGTTCTATCTGCCTGGCTGCCAGGCCTTATTTAAAGATGCACAATAATACTTTGGAGGAGGTAGATTAAAATGCGAACCAGTGAGCTCTACGCTCTTCTTACCCCTGCTGGCCAGAGGGTCTGGGGTGCCAGGAGAATCCATATCTGCAACCTGGTGGTTAAGAGCAGGGTGATTTATTCCCCCACCGGTCCCTATGCAGGGATTAAAGAAGCCAGGGTGGATGACCCAGCAGGGAGGGAGGAGTTTTTTCAGCGGCTGGTGGAGATGATCTCCGGCAGGGGACTGCTGGACCGCCGTTATGTGCAGGCGCTGATTTACCGGAAGGGTGTTGTGTTAAGGTTGCTCAGGCTGTCGAATGGTCTGCAGCAGCTGAAGAAGCTGGATTAGCTGGCCGGACCGGCCGATCCAGAGAGAAGAGAGGAGATAGAGATGTCCTACCATCTTTATAATTATCCTCAGACAGGTGGGGAGTGGCTGCGAGTAAGAAGGGGGGAGCTTCTGGCTCTCTCCATTGGTGGCCAGATATCTGATCAGAGCCGGGAGTTTGGGGATTATGTTTACCTCAACCCCGAGGATCTGGGGGTTTTTGTCAGGGCCAGGAAGGGAGTTAACCCCCTCCACCGGGCCCGGAGGTATATAATCGGTGGCCAGGATGGAATAAAATACTACCGGCCCTACAGCCCTCTGTCTGATAGGGGAAGTTTGAGAGACAGTGAGAGACGCCTGCTACAGGGATTGAAGAGGAGATTCAGTGAACCTTTGAGGGAACTTGATCTGGAGGGCATTAAGTTCTACCTGGAGCGTGTTTAACTGAAGGTTAAAACTCGAGAGGGGGAAGGTTAATGAGTAAAAGAAATCAGGTGAAGGTTAAGGATCTTTTGGAGCAGCTGGACAAAAAGATAGAGGGGATTAAGAGCAGTGATGAGATGAAGGAGGTGCTTTCCTTTTACAGCCAGTTTCATGATTACAGCCATAACAATAAACTGCTGATTTTGCTTCAGTTTCCTGATGCCACCCGGGTGGCAGGGTATAGACAGTGGCAAAAGCTGGGCCGCCAGGTTAAAAAGGGAGAAAGGGGGATCAGGATCCTGGCACCCTTTACCTATCTCAAAAAAAAGAAGGAGAGGGATGAAGAGACCGGCCAGATAATAGAGAAAAAGACCAGGGGGATCTACTTCCGGCCAGTAGCTGTCTTTGATATTTCTCAGACAGAGGGGGAAGCAGTTCCCGAACTCGATGTCTCCCTGGAGGATAATTTCAGTCAGCTGCTTACACCCTTAAAGGGGTTCTGTCGGGAGCAGGGAATTGAAGTTAAGTTTACCCGGCTCAAGAAGAGGATCCATGGTTTGAGCCGGGGAGGAGAGATTGCAATCAATAACCGCTACAACAGTACCGAGCAGGCTGTTACCCTGGTCCATGAACTGGCCCACGAGCTCCTGCATGCTAAGAAAGAGTGCAGGAAGCTATCCAGGGAGGTGCGGGAGATGGAGGCTGAGGCAGTGGCCTTTGTTGTCATGCACCACTATCAACGGCAGATTAAGTCTGAGCGATATCTGGCTCTCTACAAGAAGAGTTATGATCTAAAAAAGAGCCTTTCACGGATCAGCAGGGTGGCCGGGGATATTATTAGCTATACCCGTACATGGTTCAGGGAAGAGGCTCCCCTGACGGCAGCAGTTTAGCCCTATACAAAAAAGTGTACTGACAGTTTACTGTATTTATGTAGCCCTGGCCGGGGGCTTATACCCGGCCCAATATTCTTATACGGGGAGTGAATGAAGATGAGACTGGCAGTTGATCTTGGTTTTGGGCGTGTAAAGGCGGAGGACAGCGGTAAGAGGCTTGATTTTCCTGCTGTTATTGGTGATTTTCAAAGGATAGGTTACTGTAGTGGGATGGGCCGCAGGGAGGAGAAGGACAGGCTGATGGTCAGCTATAAAGATCGAGCTTTCTTTGTAGGAGAGATGGCCTTAAGGCAAAGCCTACCCCGGGGAACCATCGATCAGGAACGCTTT
>CAZXKH010000261.1:0-3626 GCA_964641385.1 uncultured Clostridia bacterium
AGCTGTAGCAGCATGTTTCTGTGCTCGGAAAAGGCATTAAAGATCTGTTTTTTCTTCTCCTCTTCTTTGAAAATAATCCCCTCTACACTTGGTATTAAGAGGTTATCCAAAAGCTGTGAGGTGGTTTTACAGCGGGAAAAATAGCGATCAACACCACCCTCATAGCCATTGGTATCCCTGATGTTCTTCCATTCCTCAGGCAGGATGAGGTACTGTTCCAAGAGCTGATGGTAGTCTTTATTCCGCTCAGGAATCTGGATATGGTACTGGCTGTTCTCCCTGATCCAGTCCTTAAACTCCTGGTAGTTGATGGGCTCCTCCCGATCAATGGTAAAGAGGGTGGGGTCTTTAATCAGGGGCAGAGTGGCAATGTTAAGCTCTGCATTTTCACCATAGTCGAAAAGATAGTTAAAGTAACGAAGGTTCTGGTCATCATAGCCAGGGGCAAAGGTAAAGCCTGTACAGAGGTAATGGTTGCCTTCACCACCACTGTCCAGCAGCCACTCCACAGCAATATGACCTGTAAAGCGCTTTGACTGGAAGAGTTCGGCAATCCTTCTCTTTCCCAGCTGTTCATTGGGTAAGACAGCCTGCAGGGCCAGCTGAACAAGCAGGGTCTTACCACCACCATTGGCCAGAAGCAGTAAAGCATCCCGACCCCCAAAGTTAAAGGTAATATCTGGCAGCTGTTTCTTGCCCTGATCGTAGTTGATGTTTGTTACCCGAAGCCTGTTAATGCGGGGCATTGGTATCCTCACTCTCCAGCTCAGATTGATCCGCTTCTCTCTGTAGTAGGCTTTCCTCAGACAAAAGGCCCAGCAAAGCTTCCTTCCTCTCACTGTGGAAATAATATCTGATGATGGTATGCTCAAGCCTGGGCTGGAGGCGGATGATATCATCCTCCAGCACCTGTACCAGCTCCTCCTCTTCGAGAAAGGCCATCACTCTGAGCAGGAAGCTGATCCGGTTGTTTCTTCCCCGCCTTAAACTCTTCAATTGATCATCAAAGGGGGGCAGCTCCTCCCAGATATCAGCAATACTCTTGAGGTTGATCTGAAACTCCTCCTCCAGGGACTCCACCTCTTCTTCCTCACCCTGAGCTATCTCCTCCAGGTAACCGGTGATGGTACGCTCCAGTTCTTCCAGTGAAAGAAACTGGCGTGAGGCCATGGACTGGTCCTCACTGCTGTAAAACTTACTCAAAAGACAGAGAATACTGAAGTAGGCCAGGTAGAGTTCATCATTGGTCTTCAGCTTCATTCTATCCCTCAGTTCAGCATTCTTATAGCCAAAATAACTGTTACTAACCCCGGGAGTAAGGTATATAATACCCTGAAGATCAAAGATCTTGACCCCTGCTTCTTCCTCAATTACCTCCTCAATAATCTGCCTTACCTCCGGCCTCTGATAGGCATACCTAAGCTCACTGTTATCCTCACCAATTCTTCCCTCTCGCAAGAGGTTGATGAAGAGGTTAAAGGCCATTCTGACATCCTCCTTACTCCACTCCATTGGGGTCACTCCTTTTTACTATAAAATCCGAAATAAGGTATCCATTGGGCAGTTTTACCTCCCGGTCAGTTGCTTCAATCTGAAACCCCTTGATGGCCGAGAGTTCTTCATTCTCTTCAATGATCTTTACAAGTACCCAGGGCAGTTCATCCAGAAAGGCTCCCTGTACCTCTTCCCGCTTTAAAAGCGGAATGGGCCCCAGCTGATGCAGCCTAACCAGCAGGGAATAGAAATCAAGCCCTCCGATCATCCTTTCAAAGAGATCTTCATGTTTCTCTTCCAAAGCTTTCAGGACCTCACTTATTGCTATCTCCTCCCGGGAGGTTAGGGGCTGAAGGAAGAAATGAAGGTACTCCTTAAGGCGCTGTCTTCTTGCCAGCTGCTGCTGCCTTTCTCGCTCCTCCTCCTGGCGGATAAAGTCCTCCTGCAGCTTAAAGATATCCTCCTCCTCTTCCGGTTTCACTCTCCTTAAACTCTGTTCAGAGAAGACCTTACCGGGATTAAAATGGGAATTAAGATTACAACCAAAGAGAGGTTCAAGCAGTTTCTTTAAGATGGAAGGGTCTGATTTCTGATCCAGAAAGGGGTGGAGCAGCTCCTTCTCAAAGTTAAGCCTGGCATTAAAGGCATGCATAATCATATCTTCAATGGAGCTGTTCATCAGCTGCTGGATGGAGATCTTATCGGTAAAAAGGGATTCATGCTCTGAGACAATATCCTGGAGTCTTCTTCTGATCTTCATAATCTTTTCTATCGCCTCTTCCTCTCCATCACTAATACTGCCCGAGTGATACTCCTCTAAGGTGTGTTCGATGAGCTCCTGCAGCTCCAAAAAGACCCTCTTTTCTCGCTCCAGCTGTTCCTTGACCCTTTTTAACCTCTCTTCCAGCTCCCTTTCTCTGGCCACCTGCAGGACATCACGGTTAATCTTCTCCTCTAATTCCCGCAGCTTGTGCTTTTCATTCCTGACAGCAAGGGCCAGCTCCTCCACAGAGCGCAAAGCTCCATCGAAGACCCCCTTTTTTATCTGCTGTCTGAGATAGAGCTGGGAGATAGAGACCTGAAGTTCATTGTACATCTCCTTGGTCTTAAAGAGCAGCTCCAAACCCACAGTGGAGAGCTTTAGCCGGACTTTCTTCTCCCTGACATTATAGTCCTCCAGCTTAACCAGATGAAACTTATATACCTCCTCCTCCTCTTCCTCAAAATCATGATATTTTAACTGGTGTGGCCGTCCTCCGTTCATTAAACAGTCCCGGACCAGATAATAGGTAAACTCCATTCCCTCTTCGTAGGTCAGCCGGTCATCGTAATGCTTTAAGATCTGTTGACGCAGAAACTCAGAGAGGCGATGGTAGGTACAGTTATTCTCCCCCAGAAGCATATCCTCCAGGATAAAGAGCATGGCTGCCACCCCCAGCTCCAGCAGGGAGTAATCATAGGCTGTTTTACGGTTTAAATCAAGCAGGGGAGCAAAGACGGCCATGTTCTGTAAACGTTCCCCAAAGCCATCTACAATATCCTGGTTATTCATAATCTGCAAGCTCCTTTAACCTTAAATAGTGCAATCCTTCCTGGGGAAGGTATCTCCTGGCAGCCAGCATATCCCCCATCTTTAATCCACAGGAAGGGGGGAAATGGGAGATAAACTCCTCCAGTATCTCACTAGAAAGAGAGCGCTGCTTTTTTTTGATGGCTGGAGCCTGATGAGCACAGGCATCCATTAAAGCCCGGTAAAAGAAACCAAAGGGCAAAATACTCTTCTTCTCACTCTCTGCCAGCTGATACCAGATCTTGATCCCGGCCGGATCCAGATCACCATAATAATAGAGCTCTGTCCGGTAATCCTGGAGGTATTCCAGTTCATAAAAATAGGAAAAACTATGCAGTATCTTCTTGCCCTCACCGTAGATAATCAGGTTGAAGTCCTCTCCATCCCAGCTGCTGTAACCTTCCTTTAATAGCCTTTTGATGGTGAAAAAGGTATCCTTGTTCTCAACAATTAACCCCTTAACCTGATCCCCGGTTACCCTGCTCTGGTAATAGAAGAAGGGCTCATAGGTGGGGTAACAGTTAAGATCCTGATAGGTCAAAGAGATATGTTGCAGAAAGGA
>CAZXKH010000262.1:0-3591 GCA_964641385.1 uncultured Clostridia bacterium
GTATGAAGATAGCTGCCATTACCTCTCTGCCGGAGAGGAGGATAAATGGCAGCTTGATTTAAAAAAGGCCAATCGCAGACAGCTCCTGCAGGCCGGGCTCTCTAAGGAGAGGATTATAATTCTTGAGGAGTGTACAGCCTGTCATCCCCAGCTCTTTTATTCTCATCGGGCTACAGGAGGTAGAACCGGCAGGATGGCAGCAGTCCTCTCCTTGATATAGGACTTAAACTTTTGTTATAGTACTTAAAGTAGCTTCAATGGTGGCTTTTTCGTTATTGATCTGCCCTGGAAAAAAGGATTAATCCCATGGAGAGAGAATATATGTTGTAGGAGGTAGCTCTAATGGTAGATTATGCAAGTAAGTTGCAGCAGCTGCAGTATAACATTGCAGAGAGTGCAGATAAGGCCGGGCGTAATCCTGAAGATATAAAGATTGTTGCTGTCAGCAAGACCAGAGGTGTGCAGGAGATTGAAGCTGTGCTGGAGCTGGGAATTAATAACCTTGGCGAAAACAGGGTTCAGGAATTCAAGGATAAATATGACCTGCTGGAAGAAAGGGATATTAGCTGGCATATGGTTGGTCATCTGCAGAGAAATAAGGTTAAGTATCTGATGCGCAGAAAAAGGTGTACCATGATCCAGTCTCTGGACAGTCTACGACTGGCAAAAAAGATCGAAGGGGAGGCAGCTAAAGAAGAGCGTTCTATAGATGTTTTGGTGCAGGTAAACCAGGCCGATGACCCCAATAAGTATGGCTTTCAGCCCCAGGAAGTGCTTTCTTTTTTACAGGAGCTGAAGGGTTTTTCCCGGCTCAGGGTCAGGGGTTTAATGACCATTCTTCCCTATGTTGATGACCCTGAGGAGGTAAGACCCTATTTTAGTCAGCTCTCCTTATTGCGGGATCAAATAAGGGCCGAGAAGATGGAATGGATTAACATGGATTGCCTTTCCATGGGAATGACCAATGATTACCAGGTGGCAATAGAAGAGGGAGCAACTATGATCAGGATTGGGACTGCCATCTTTGGACCAAGGCAGGAGGAATGATTTGAGTAAGGGAGGTGTGGGAATGAGTGAGGGGATCTGGAGGCGGATTCTGGATTTCTTTGGTTTTGATGAGGTAGAAGAGGGAGAAGGAAATCCGTCCCAACAGAAGCATCGCCAGGACAAAATTATTAGCCTCCATCGGAAACAGGGTGATACCAGTATACTGGTTATGGAGCCATCTTCCTATGAAGAGGCAAGAGAGATTGTCGATCATCTGCTTAATAAAAGGCCAATAATAATAAATCTGGAGGGAGTTAATTATCAGCTGGCCAAAAGGATTATAGATTTTGTCAGTGGCAGTACATACGCCCTGCAGGGAGATATGCGTAAAATTGGGGATAGTATCTTTCTTTTTACTCCTTCCAATGTTAATATTTCCGGACAGGAACTGGAGAGAATTAGTTTTTGGGAAGAGGACTGGCATGAAGAGGAGAATATAAATGAAGGAAGGGAGCCATAATGAGGTTTGCACGACAGCTGATCAACCTGGCCTTTACACTATACTACTGGTTGTTGATTGCCAGGGTTCTTATTTCCTGGATTAGACCCAAAACTTACAATCCTCAGCTTCGTAATATACTTCGTTTTATCTATAACTGGACTGAACCATTGCTGAGCCCCATCAGGGAGAGGATGCCTTCAACTGGGGGTATTGATTTTTCTCCCCTAATAGCTCTTTTACTTCTAAGCCTGGCACAGCGACTGTTATATTCACTGCTTTTTTTCTAGAGAATGAGGTGAGCTTGAAGTGACAGATGATAGACAAAAGTTGAATCACCTGCAGGAAAAAGATAAAGCTGTGGTTACAGAGGCTCTTTCTGCAGCCGAGGATGCTCTCAGGTATTATGAACCGGTGCTGACCCCCTTTTATTCTCCGGCTCAGTGGCAGCTGGCAAAAAAGAGGCTGGAGGGCTTTGATGATTTAATGGTCAGGGCTCATGGTGGTTATCGAGAGGCAGAACGCAGGCGGATGGAGCTTAGACCGGTAAACTATCTTCCTCCCCTGGAGGAATCGCCAGTCAGCCTGCTGGAGCTTAGGGGTGGATTTTCCACTGAAGCCCTGGATCAGGGTCTGCTGCTGGATGTTTTAGAAGAACAGGGGATAGCACGTAATATGATCGGTGATATCATCCTTAATGATTTGAGTGTACAGCTGGTCATGGCTTCAGAGCTGGCCCCCACCCTTAAAAAGAGGTTGACACAGTTAATGGGTAGTCCGGTTTCTATCCATGAGATTGAGGAGGTAAGACTGGAAAAGGGGGAGAGTAAAAGCCGTGAGATAAGGGCCACAGTACCATCACTGCGGCTGGATTCTGTTGCCAGTTCGGGTTTTGGTAGTTCCCGCAGTAAAATGAAGGATGAGATTTTGGGGGAGAGAGTAAAGGTTAACTGGGAGATTGAAAAGGACCCTGCCCGAAACATCTCCCTGGAGGATGTGATCTCCATGGAAGGCAGGGGCAGAGTTAAGATTAAAGAGGTGATTGGCACCTCTCGTCGGGGGCGGGTTAAGGTTCTTTTGAAGAGATATTACTAGAAGGGGGAGAAAGGATGAGGCTGTCGCCTATTGAAGTTTATGATCGTGAATTTAAGAAGGGTTTTCATATGCGTTCCTACGACCCGGTGGAGGTAGATGAGTTTTTGGATGAAGTGGCCACTGATTACGAAGCGCTCTACCATGAGAACCAGCGTCTATCAAAAAAAATTAAAGAGATGGAATCGGATCTTTCCCGTTACAAAAAGGTGGAGGGTAAGATTAAGAACAAAATGAAGGCTGCCCAGGAGACAGCCGAGGAGAAGGAGAGTCAGGCTGATTACAGGGCCAGGGTTATTATCGAAAAGGCAGAGCTTAAGGCCCGGGAGATTGTCAGCAATGCCCGGCATAAGATGCAGGAGAAGTACAGCCAGCTGGAAAAAATGCAGGAACTGGCAGAACTCTTTCGTATTCGCTTTCGCACCCTGCTGGAAGCCCATCTTGAGCTGCTGGAAAATGAAGATAAGCTGAATCTGGAGCTTGATGAACAGAAGGCAGAGCTGGAACCGGAGCTGGACAAAGATGAGCTGGGCGATTTTATGGACTGGCTGGATGATAATGAGAGTTCCACAGAGGAGATTGCCTCCTCGGTAGAAGAGGAGGAAGAGGAAAGCAGCGAGAGCTAATTTAATTGCTGCTAACTGTTGACTTCACCCCTTATTTATATTATAATGTAAAAAATTATAGAGAAGGGCGATGAGGGAGACAGTAAGTCCTGATGCAGTCTACAGTGAACCGGTGATGGTGAGAAACCGGAGCCAGTATCAGGATCGAAGATCACTCCAGAGCCGGGGGGTTGAATCCAGGTAGACCCCTCCACCGGGTGTGTTAACCCCATTAAAGTGGACAGTATCTTCTTTTGAAGATACTGTAATTAGGGTGGTACCGCGAGCTGTTCTCGTCCCTCAGGGGATGAGTTTTTTTTATTTATCAAGTTATTTAAAAAGGAGCTGAGTGTTGTTGAGTTACAAGGAAAGCCTTAATCTGCCTGCAACAGACTTTCCCATGCGGGC
>CAZXKH010000263.1:0-343 GCA_964641385.1 uncultured Clostridia bacterium
GTTGGGGATAGATACCTGAAAATGAACCCCTTTCACCAGCTTGTGGATAAGGGCCTGGTGCTGGCAGCTGGTTCTGATAGCGATGTGACGCCTATTAATCCCCTGCTTGGAATCCATGCTGCAGTAAACCATGCTGCTGATCCTTCCCTCTCACTGACTGTACAGGAGGCTCTTAAGATCTTTACCATTAATCCTGCTTATGCAGTCTTTGAGGAGGAACAGCGCGGTACCATCAGGGAGGGTAAGCTGGCTGATTTTGTAGTCCTGGATGCCAGTCCACTGCAGGTGGATCGAAGTGGTATCAAGGATTTGACAGTTGAATGACAGTTAAAGAGGGAAGAGT
>CAZXKH010000263.1:353-3582 GCA_964641385.1 uncultured Clostridia bacterium
AATAGCCCTTGCATTGAATAGGGTTTTATAATACAATATGAATAAAAGGCCCCTGTAGCTCAGTGGATAGAGCACCGGCCTCCGGAGCCGGGTGCAGAGGTTCGACTCCTCTCAGGGGTGCCATTTTTTTCTTGATATCCCTTGAGTGGATTTATTTTTTTTTGTTTAATAATATTTTCAATTAATTATCAAAGACTTCAGGTTTGAGATAACAACAAAAGGAATTGATATCTTTGAGTGCTGATTATAAAGGAATTAAGAGTCATGACGCATAACAGAAAAGAGACAGGGGTAGATGTGAAGGGGAATAGCTGGTTGCTTCTGCTTGTCATTTCCACTGCTTATATCGCTGTTACAATTAATATTCAGGGGTTTATGGGACTGCTTCCCTTTGTCCAGGCCGAGTTTATGTTGACCAGAGCTCAGGCCGGTCTGTACACCACCTTTTATTTTTTAAGTGCCACTCTTGTTGCCACCTTTAGTGGACGAGTTGTGGATCTTATCGGTTCCAAGAGGGGTATGATCCTTGGTGTTAGCTGTCTGGGTGTCCTCTTTCTGCTGCATGCAGTAGCCCCCTTCTTTAATTTAATATTGCTTTTGGCCTTTTTTACCGGTCTGGGTTTTAGTCTTATAACTCCCTCTGCCAATAAGGCAGTAATGGAGAGTGTTGCTCCTGAAAAGAGGGCTGTCTCAATGGGTATTATGCAGTCAGGTCTTGGGGTTGGTGGTTTTCTGGGGGCCAGCCTGCTGCCCCTTGCTGGTGGTTTATGGGGATGGCGTGTTGGGATTGCCCTCTCTGGAATAACAGCTCTTGTTATGGGTCTTATTATCTACAGATATTTCGATGATAGTTCTACATTAGAAACTGATGAAAATGAGGAAAGAGGAGGAAATAACGAGAGTTTTTTAAGGGTGGTAGGGATCGTATTTGGTAACCGCTATCTGCTCTGTGTCTGTATTATCGGCTTTTTCTTCGGGCTTGTATTTAGTTCTGTTACCGCCCATTTTGCTCTCTTTATGAATACCGATCTGGGTTTCAGCAGGGCGTTTTCAGGTTTTGGTCTCGGTTTGTTACAGATCGGTGGTATCATCGGACGACCCCTGTGGGGCTTAATGGATGATAGACTGCTTGGAGGGCACAGAATGAAGGGTTTGTTTCTACTGGGGCTCTTGATTGCAGTTCTCCTGGTGATCTTTGGTCTCCTAATTCATTTGCAGCTGCCCTGGCCCATGATCTTAATACTTGCCTTTTTGCTGGGGGCCACAAGCCTGGGCACCTCAGGTCTGCATCTAACAGGAGTGGCTGAACTAAGCCCAAGGGAGTATACCGGTATTGCCACTGGAGTTGCTCTCTTTTTTACCCGGGCAGGAGTGGTAATCAGTCCTCCCCTCTTTGGTTACCTGGCTGATATGACCAGCAACTATACTCTTAGCTGGTATTTTTTAGGGGGTATTACCCTGGTGTCCTCTCTCTTTATATATTATATCAGCCAGAGAATATATCAAGGGAAGGCAAAGAGAGCAGATATATAAGGGCTCTGTTTTTTAAGCTGCTTCCCCTTTACTGGCCTGGATTGAATGGAAGGAAACCCCCAGCTGCAGGGTAAAGATTGCTGAAAGCAAGAGAGGCAGCCAGAAGGTTATACTGCGTGCAATAAGGGCAATACTCATACCTTCTACTGTAGTTAATCCTCCCAGTGCCAGCATAAAGGCCATTGAAGTCTCAAAGGATCCCAGCCCACCCGGGAGCAGGGGCAGCATGCTGATCAGGTAGGCGGTATAGGTGGCAAGGGCAACCAGAAGCAGGCTGCTGCTCTGGTTTAGATTGATGGCTACCAGGTATACTTTCAGGGGATAGAGTAACCAGATTAGGAGAGAGAGGACCGATAACCGGATTAAATCTCTGTGGGTTAATAGCTCACTGGCATAACGAAGTGCCTGATCGAAAAAATCTATGATCTTCTTGATCATGAAGTAAACCTTTTCTATTAGGGAGGCCCTGTCTGAGATTGAGGGCTTCTTTTTGTTTTTCATTTTTTTACCTTTAACTCTCAGGTAGATAAGGAGAAGGGAGAGGCCAAGGAGCAGGAAGAGGGTGAGCAGAGAGTAGTAGACAGGGGCCGGTGGATTAAGTATTCTTGTTCCCAGCAGAAAGACAGGAAGACAGATGATGCAGAAGGGCAAGAGCACAATGTATTTCTGTAGAATAAGGATGCCCGTTAGTTCTCTGTAGCTTAGAGATGTGTGTTTTCTAAAGAGAACCACCTTGGCAGCCTCACCACCAAGCTTAACTGAGGGGGTAATACTTTCTACAAAGGCACCGGCCATATATATTCTAAAAACATCTTTAAAGGATAGCAGAGGCTTTTTTATATTGATGATATAATACCACTGGTAGGCCAGTAGAGCCAGGCCCAGAAGCTGAAGTAGAATCAGAATAAATAAATGTGAAAGGGGAAGAGATAATAGAGATTGGGCTATTATATCCCAGCCGATATAGAGGGTAAAGGTCAGGATGATAATTACTCCAGTCAGCCAGAGGGCTATCTTCTTTTTCATTTTATATTCCTCCATCTTGTGGGGTGGTAGAGAGGACAACCCGGCATGAAAATGAAATTCATTTTCATTTATATATTATATCCCTTAGGCTTGCTTTTGTCAAGCTCCTTCGTTAATAGCCTGTACTTGATCCTGATTGACACTGTCGATAATTATAGATATAATTAAATTAAATGGCCACTGTTGCTGACAACTTCCCGTCCGTTCCCTCCGGTCATGAACGAGAACTCTTAGTAGCTTTAAGCTACTTTCTCAAATGATGACACATTGAAACGCCCCGACTTAAAGGGTCTAGCCAAAATAGCTGATTCATCCCCGCTTATTATCATAAACGAGGCTTTCTCAGCTATGATTCGGTAAGGGGATTTCCCTGATAACCAGAAAAAATAATTTTTGATGGTGTTAACAGATGAGAGTTTAGGCACCTGTCATTTCTGGCATAATGGGCCTTGGTTAGGTTATTGGCTGTGACAGGAAGATGAGTCAGCTTGATCAGTGTGATTATTAGGCTGGGGAAAAAACCAGGGCAGAGATTTGCTTTAAACTGAGGTGTTCTTTTCTGAGCATTATTTCAGAAGGGAGGGAACTGCGAAAGTCCCTGAGTGATATACTTTGGGGATCAGGTAGCAGAAGATGATGAAGGTATTGCTGGTTGCACCCTATGGTGCCG
>CAZXKH010000264.1:0-3580 GCA_964641385.1 uncultured Clostridia bacterium
TTTAAGATGCAGACTGGAAAATATTTTAACACCAGGGCAGGTAAATAACCATGTTATATATTTGAGTCAGGGCTTAGTCTATGTTATTATATTATTATACTGAGAAGACTGGGTACTGTATGCTTTGGATTAAAAAAAATTTTCCATGATTTTCTCTGATCAAGCTTTAATCTATTGGTATTTTTCTGATATAATTATAATAAACAAAGGAGGGAGATTAAAATGATTAGATTGTATGTAAAAGCTCTTGGCCTTCAATGGGGAAGTAATACTCCCACCTTAATACTAATGGATGAGGAAGAAGAAAAATTGTTGCCCATGAGTATAGGCCAGGCTGAAGCTCAGGCAATTATGATTGCTCTGCAGGGTAAAGAACCTCCACGTCCTCTGACGCATGATCTCCTTAAAAGTGTAATTGGTCATATGGAAGGGGAAGTTAAAAGAATTATCATAGTAGATCTTCTTGAGCAGGTCTATCATGCCAATGTTGTCTTAGAATGCAAGGGAGAAGAGGTTACAGTTGATAGCAGGCCAAGTGATGGAATTGCTCTTGCTCTCAGAACAGATGCACCAATCTTTATTACCGAGGATGTTGCTGAAAGGGCGATGGTTGGAGCTGAACTGGAAATAAAGGAGATTGATGGTCAAGCTTCCTTTGAAATCGATAAGCAACGTTTTAGTGACTTTATTGAAAACGTGAAACCATCTGACTTTAAAGATCAGTAACTTCAATCATTATTAGTAGCTTGTATTTGGAGAATGGCTGTGATAGGATAATAGTGGTGCGGATGTAGCTCAGCCGGTAGAGCGTTGGCTTCCCAAGCCAAAGGTCGCGGGTTCGAAACCCGTCATCCGCTCCATTAAAATCCCTGATATAACAATGGTTAAGACCCTTTCTCTGAAAGGTTCTTTTTTTTATTTTTACCCCTCTGCCAGGATCCTGCCCGGAAAAAATAAAATTTTTACTAATAGGTATTTTTTTTGGGTTCATCTCATTAATAAAAAATACCCCACCCATCTTTTGGTCAGGGATTATTGCAATTTAAGGAAAATGTTCTGTGAAGCTGATTATCTCTCTGCTTGCAGTGGATTAAATACGACCAGTCTTTTTTGTATGGCCTCCATTTTTTTTCTGCCAACCTGTTTGTAATTAAGGATAATTTGAAGGTTTTATCTCGATATTTTTTTGGGTTTTGTAAATAATGGTTTCTCTTATCTGAAGGCAATATCCTTACTTTGCGGTTCAACCATATATTGTCCCACTTTGGGATAGAGATCGGTACAGGCAACTGGTAGCCCAGGTATTTCTTAACAAAGAATAAGGTAAGAGAGCTCATTTGGAGTAAGGGTTTCATTCATACCCTTTATGAGGGGGAGTCATTAATAAACCTTTTATGACTACATGGCCTGTAACTTTTTAAAGCCAAGCTTGCAGTCTTTGCTAACTGGTGCAACAAGCTCAAAGTCTTTATAAATACTGATTATTTTCAATCCGGGCTTTCCTCGATAATAGAAGTTTAGTTCTTCAACCTGTGAGTGCTTTTTAGAAAAAGAGATTCGATGCATCTTATTCTCTGGTGAAAAATAGTACAGTATGATTTTCACAGTAAAAAAACGTTTTTATTAAGACTTTTTGAGTCAACAATGGAATCATTAGAATTTGAAGGGCAGGATGATAGCGAATAAAATATTTATGTATACGGAAGCCAAAAACTGAATTGAGGGCAACTAAGCTTCTAAATATCTGGCCATTGATTTCTAAGGTCTAACTTATCAATAATCGTGTTTTGTTAAATAGGGACGGGGTACTAGATATCAGCTCAAGTATTCAGATGCATGATATTTTATACAGTTAGCCAGATTAATTTGTTGTCGGTATATTATCAAGTTAAAAGGTCCCATTAATATATGCCAGACGTAAATTTCAGAAAAGTCTTAATAGGCCCTATGTTTGAATTGTCCTTGACAACCACTCATTTTTTTGTTATTATTCATACTCGGCTTTAGAAAAGCAAATTTATGCATAATTATGTTTATTATGCTTATAATTATATCTATCATATTACCCTTATGAGTTTCTAAAAGAAAGGTTTTTAATGGGGTGATTAAAGCCAATTATTTAATAAAATAAATAGAAAGGGATGTGGGAACATGGATTTTCAACCTTATGTCCAGGCAATTTTTTTCATTGGTATTTTATCCTTTTTTCTTCTCATAGGCAAAATAATAAGACTCAGATTCAAAGCTTTACAGTATCTTTTACTGCCTTCAGCTGCAATTGGTGGATTGGTGGCGATAGCTGTAAGCCCCTTTTCCTGGGGACATATTATCAACTATCCAGAATTAATTACAAACATCTATAATAATTTTGGAGAAATATCGATCTTTCTTTTGAACTTTGTATTTGCAGGAATGTTTATTGGTCGGAAGATACCAAACCCCAAAAAATCATTTAGAGAGGCCGGTCCACAGATTCTCTTTGGGCAGATTCTTTCCTGGGGTCAGCTAATGGTGCCTATCGCTTTGAGCATGTTTTTGTTGAACAGGTTTTTTGATCTTCCAGCTGCCTTTGGGACTTTAGTTGCTATCGGTTTTGATGGTGGTGCAACAGTTGCAGTTGGGTACACATCTACCTTTGAACAGCTGGGCTGGTATCCAGATGGTGTTCAGCTGGCTATAGCATGTGGTGTAGTTGGTATTTTGGGTGGATGTATTATTGGAGTAGGGCTGGTAAACTGGCTTGTAAGAAGGGGTTATACTGAAATAGCTGACGATCCTAATGATCTGCCAGACAATGTACGTCGAGGAATATATAAGGAGCATAATTTTGAGGAAGCGGGCCTGTTGACAGTGGTACCGCAATCTGTTGAACCAATTGCGCTCCATTTTTGCCTTTTTGGATTATCCATGTTAGGTGGATGGGGCATAGTAACTTTGCTTGAAATGTTGCCAGGTGGACTTGGCTTCTTTTTCAGCTTTGCACCCTTATTCCCCTTTGCCATGATCTGTGGAATGGTAATCCAGATTATACTGGATAGCTTTGGTTTTGGATACCTTGTAGATAGAGGGCTAGCAGAAAGACTGCAGGGATTGGGCCTTGAATTTTGTATTCTTTCAGTCTTTGCTTCATTAAATATACCTTTGATACTTGAGTCTTCAATCCCACTGGCTACAATAATCATCGCTGGAATTATCTGGACCCTTCTTGCTGCTCTATTTGTTGCCCCCAGGATTTTTCCCGACTATTGGGCAGAGAGACTGCTGGTCGATTATGGACAGTCTATGGGTAATGTTCCGGTGGGTATGATGCTTTTAAGGGTTGCCGATCCTCAATTCGAAACCCCTGTTTTAGAGGCTTTCTCCTATAAGCATACTTTTCACGCACCAATATTCTTTAGTATACTGGCCTTTCTACCCATAGTTGCAACCATGTGGGGACCGGGTATTGTTCTTTTGATAAGCATCCTGGTTATTATCTTATGCTTGTTTCTGGCTAAAGTGTTTGGTTACTGGGGTCAAGGCCGTACTCCTGTAGCTGAGGAAATTGATAAAATAATGTAGTTTGGAGATAATAATGGGC
>CAZXKH010000265.1:0-3568 GCA_964641385.1 uncultured Clostridia bacterium
AGCAGTTAAGAATCCTCGCTCCATGAGCGAAGCGAATGGGCGGGGAGTATGTCAAGAGGATCGACTTAATAATACTTAGGGGAGATAATTAATGGTTTATCAAGGTGGTATGTTAACTCTGCTGGGCAAGGGGGATCTGGATCAGATACACAATACCAGCCTTAAGATTCTGGAAGAGGTGGGCATGGAAGTTGAGAATGAGAAGATACTCACTTTTTTGCAAAAAAAGGAAGCCGTGGTGGATACAGATACTTCTGTGGTCAGGATATCTCCAGCTATGGTTGAGGAAGCTATAGATTCAGCCCCTTCAGAGGTAACCTTATACAGCCGAGATGGCAGTCGGGATCTTCATCTTGGCGGTACAAGGGTTTATATCGGAACCGGCGGTACTGCAGTTAATGTTCTGGATCTGGAGACAGGGGAAAGAAGGGAGGCCACGGCTCAGGACTTAATCAATACTGCCCGTCTGGTGGAGGAGCTGGAGAATATTGATTTCTATGTAATACCCACTTTTCCTCATGATTATCCCAAAAGCAGAGCTGATGAGGCACGATTTTTTCATGCCCTGGCCTATACCAATAAACATGTGATGGGTGGTGTTTATACCTTAGAGGGTATAAAAAGGGTCATTGATTTTGCAGTAGAGGTGGCTGGCTCAAAGGAGAGACTGCATGAGAAGCCCTTTCTTTCAATGATTACTTCTATTATGAGTCCTCTGAAAATGGAAAGGGAGTACACCCAGCTGATGCAGTATATAGTGGAGGCCGGAGTTCCCATTGTTGCCCCTCCGGCTCCGATAGCAGGTGCCACTTCCCCGCTGACCCTTGCGGGAACACTGGCCCAGATGAATGCTGAAGCTCTTTTTGGGGTGGTCTTAACACAGCTGATTAAACCCGGAGCAAAAGTGCTCTATGGTGTAGTGCCCACCACCATGGATATGAAGACCTCTAACTTTCGTTTCAGTTCCATTGAGATGGGGATGATGAATGCAGCTGCCGCTCAGCTGGCCCAAAGGTATAACCTGCCAATCTATAATACAGCCGGTGTTACTGACTCCAAGGTGCCCGATGTAGAGGCCGGATATGAGAAGATATCCAATATTCTGCTCTGTGCTCTTACTGGTTCCAACTATATCCATGATGCAGCAGGTCTTCTGGATACCGGTCTTTCTGTGGCCTATGAACAGTATGTAATAGATAATGAAATACTGGGTCTGGTAAAAAGAGTATTAAGGGGTATTGAAGTTGATGAAGAACGCCTGGCCCTTGATGATGTGGCTGATGTGGGGCCGGGAGGTAATTATCTAACGGCAGCAAGCACTTTAAAGCACATGAAGAGTGAACTTTATGAGGACAGACTTTATGATCCAAAAAATTATCAGGAATGGCAAAGGGATGGGGCCCCTGATGCCAGAGAGAGGGCCAGGAGGATTGCTCGCGATATTCTGGCAGCAGAGGAAAGAATCTGTCTTTCAGAACAGGAGATGAAGAGAGTCAAAGCATTATAGTCAGGTCTTAAACTTTTTATAATCGGGGTGATTGATAAGTATGCAGGTATCCAATAAGGGTCTACCGGGAAAGGATTATAAGCCCTTCAGTCAACAGGATCTAAAAGAGATCGATGAGGCAGTGATGGAGATTTTAAGTGAAGTGGGGGTTGAGGTTAACTGCCAGGAGGCCCTGGATCTTCTGGAAGATAAAGGGGCAGAGGTTGACAGTGAAAATACTGTTGCCAGGCTTCCCAGAGCCATGGTAGAGGAGGCAATTGCAAGTGCTCCCTCCAGTGTATTGCTAAGAGGAAGAGAAAAAAGACATGACCTTCATCTGGAGGAGAATAGGGTGCATTTTGGGACCGGAGGCACAGTTCTCAATGTCCTGGATCTGGAGACAGGGGAGAAGAGAAAGATCAATATCCAGGATGTGGCAGATATTGCTCGTCTGGTCGATGCTTTGGAGAATATCCACTTCTTTTTAATCCCTGTCTATCCCGAGGAATGCAATGATGAAAATGTGGATGTTAACCGCTTTTACGCCAGTTTAAAGAATACCACCAAGCATGTAATGGGAGGAGTCTATTCCAGTAAGGGCATTGAAAGGGTAATAGAGATGGCCACAGATATTGCCGGCAGTAAGGAAAAGCTGGTGGCTGACCCCTTTATTTCCTTTATTACCTGTGTTATGTCTCCCCTGAAACTGGACCATGACTATACTAAATTTCTAATGCAGATTGCCAGGGAGGGATTACCGGTGGCCATTCCGGCAGAACCACTGTCAGGTGGCACAGGACCGGTTACGGTTGCTGGCAATATAGTAATGATGACAGCAGAATCTCTGGCAGGCCTGGTTGTTGCTCAGCTGGTTAATCCAGGGACTCCGGTGATCTTTGCCTCAACAGCCTCTGTGATGGACTTAAAGTCTTCTGCATATATCACTGGTGCTGTTGAAGCTGGTTTGATGCATGCCGGAGTAGCACAGGTTGCTCAGTATTATCAGCTGCCCCTCTATGCTACAGCAGGTATGTCTGACTCTAAGGTGCCTGATATTCAGGCAGGCTATGAAAAGGCCATTACAGCCATGCTGGCCGGTCTTTCAGGAGCCAACTATATTCATGATGCGGCCGGTTTACTGGAGTTCTGTATGACAGTGGCCTATGAGCAGTATGTAATCGATAATGAGATTATCGGTATGATTATGAGGGCTATTCGTGGTATTGAGGTAAACTCTGAGACCCTTGGTGTTGATGCCATTAAACGAGTAGGCCCTGGAGGGCACTTTCTTACTGAAGAGCATACCCTGAAATATATGAGGGATGAGTACTTTGAACCCGAAATAAGCGATCGTCAGCTGCGCGAGAATTGGGAGAAAGACGGCAGCTTAAGTGGTAGAGAGCGTGCAGTAGCCAGGGCCAAAGAGATCCTTAACTCCCATCAACCGGCTGCTATTGATCAAGAACTGGATAGTATGCTGCAAAAAAAATTCCCTGAGATAATACTTGATCAGGAGTAGACTGTTAATGGTGGGGCTTTAATGAATTGGCATATTTTAACTGGGGGAAAGATAACAGAGGAAGGGGCAGTTCTTGAGATCGGGTGGCTCCTTTCTCTTTTTTTGTCTGAAGCAGAAAATTTTGCTGAAAGAATAATCAAATTATACAATAAAAAGATATTAAATTACAATAATTCCTTACCATAATGCCTTGAAAATTAGGGCAATTATCTGTATAATATCATTAATGCGTAAAGGGTTTGTGTAAGGATCATATTCAAGGAGGTGGTTGACAAAACCCTGTTTGGGTCCTCTCCTTCTGTATTCTGGTTTTAAATTAGGAGATGACAGTGTACTAGTCCTTCCCTTTTTAAATGTTAATTTGTCAGTGAAGATTGTTTAAGGTAATTTTTTTGTCAGCTACCCTGTAGAATAGAGGAAGATTTAGGATGTTTGAACTGCGAATTACCGGATTACCAATCAATAATAAGTTCCATTTCCATGGGGTTACTGAAGTTTATACTTACAGTTATCTTAGGGCACCTGTACTATAGGTGCTATTTTTTGATCTTGATTAGATTATT
>CAZXKH010000266.1:0-3562 GCA_964641385.1 uncultured Clostridia bacterium
GAATGTGGGGTAATAAGAACCAAAAGAAGCAGTGAGCTGCCCCACAGGCTGGAGAATATCTATACACAGCTGCTGGAGCTCTCTCGTGAGTATCAGCCAGAGGTTATGGCCATTGAAAGGCTCTTTTTTAACCGCAATAAGAGCAGTGCTACCGTAGTTGGTGAGGCCCGTGGTGTTGCTTTGCTGGTGGGAGCTCAGAGGGGAATGGAGATCTATGAGTACTCTCCCCTGGAGGTTAAACAGGCTGTTACCGGCTATGGTGGGGCCGGCAAGCTGCAGGTTAAGAAGATGGTCAGGTTGCTGCTCAATTTAAAGGAGATGCCTGGGCCCAAGGATGCATCTGATGCTCTGGCTCTTGCTCTTTCTTTTATTCAGGGCCAGGGTTTTAACAGTTTAATTAGAAAAAGTGAGGAAGGAAAAGAATGATATCTATTATTAGCGGCAAGTTAGTGGAAAGACTGGAAGGAGAGCTGATTATCAGTGTTTCAGGTGTTGGTTTCCGGGTCTTTGTCCCCACATCTCTGCTTTCCAGTCTGCCACCGGTGGGGGAGGAGGTAAGGCTCAGGATCCATACCTACCTGCGTGAGGACCAGATTGCCCTTTATGGTTTTTTGCAGCCGGAGGAAGTACAGGTATTCCGTGCTCTCCTGGGTGTTTCTCGCATCGGTCCTCAGGTGGCCATTCAGGTGCTTTCTATGCTTAGTCCCGGGGAGCTGGTGGAGTCTATTCAGCTGGAGAATACTTCCACCCTGAAGCGTGTACCCGGGATTGGCAAGAAGACTGCTCAGCGCATTATCCTTGAATTAAAGGATAAGTTTGATCAGAGTGACTTTGTTGTGCCTTCAGGAACCGGTGAGTCTGTGCCTGAGGATCTGATTACTGGCCTGGTTAATCTGGGCTATTCAGCTCAAAGGGCACAGGAGGTTCTCAGTCAGGTGGTAGAAGAACAGGGCAGCCAGAATGAAGAACAGCTATTAAGGCTGGCACTGAAGAAACTTGGTAACAATTAAGGGGGTAGTTTATGGAGGAGCGAATAGTTTCTCCAGAGCCGGGTGAAGATGACCTTGATCAGAACCTTAGACCTTCAAGGTTGAAGGATTTTATTGGTCAGGAGAGGATAAAGGAGAATCTGCAGATATATATTTCAGCCGCCAGAAAGAGAGCTGAGGCCCTTGATCATGTACTCCTGTACGGGCCCCCTGGGCTGGGGAAGACCACTCTGGCCCATATTATTGCAGCTGAGATGGGGGTCAATATCAGGTTGACCTCAGGGCCGGCTATTGAAAAACCCGGTGATCTGGCTGCTATTTTAACCAACCTTGAAGAGGGGGATATTTTTTTTGTTGATGAGATTCACCGCCTCTCCCGGATGGTGGAGGAGGTTCTCTATCCGGCCATGGAGGATTTTTCTATTGATGTTGTGATCGGCAAGGGGCCTGGAGCCAGATCGGTGAGGCTGGATTTGCCGCCCTTTACTCTGGTAGGTGCCACCACCAGAGCTGGTCTTTTGACCTCACCCCTTAGAGATCGCTTTGGTGTTATCTGCCGTCTGGAGTTTTACGGGCAGCAGGAGTTGAAGGATATTGCCCTTCGAAGTTCCAGGGTGCTGGAGGTGGAGATTGAAGAGGAGGCAGCCCTGGAGGTGGCCAGGCGTTCAAGGGGTACACCCCGGATCACCAACCGCTTTTTAAAACGTATCCGGGATTATGCTCAGGTCAGGGCCCAGGGAAAAATTACTGCTGAGGTGGCCAGCAGAGGACTTAAGATGCTTGAAGTAGATGATCTTGGTCTGGATAAGCTTGATCGCAAGCTGATGATGACCATCATCAATAAGTTTAATGGCGGCCCGGTGGGCCTTAACACCCTTTCAGCATCAATTAGTGAGGAGAAGGATACCATTGAGGATGTCTATGAACCCTATCTCTTACAGCTTGGTTTTCTAAGCCGAACCCCTCAGGGAAGGGTGGCCACCAAGCTGGCCTATGATCACTTTGATCTTGAGAGGGTTAATCAAGAACAACAGCCGGGGTTATTCGATCTTTAACCTTAGGAACAGAGGATGTGAGCAATGTCTGAATTACAGCAGCTGGCCCGGATAATTATCCTGGGCGGGGTTATATTATTAGGAGTGGGATTATTTCTCTATTTTGCCGGTTCTGTACCCGGTCTGGGTCGTCTGCCGGGTGATATCCATTTCAAGGGTGAGAGGTTTTCCTTCTATTTTCCCCTTACCACCTGTATCCTGATCAGTATTGTGCTCTCAATTATCCTCTGGCTTTTGAGGAGATGACTATGCAGATAGCCGATTATGATTACCAGTTGCCAGAAGAATTAATTGCCCAAAAACCTGTAACCCCACGTGACAGCTCTCGTCTGCTGGTGGTCAGTAGAAAGCAGGGAACAATGGAGGAGACAATCTTTAACCAGCTGGGAAAGTATCTGCAGCCTGACGACTTACTGGTCTTTAATGATACCCGGGTTCTTTTTGCCCGACTCTATGGCTACAAGGAGCGTTCCGGTGGCCGGGTGGAGGTGCTGCTCTTACGTGAGAAGGAGAAGGACTGCTGGGAGGCCCTGGTTCAGCCTGGGAAAAGGGTACGAGACAATGATCTCATTCATTTTGATGGTCTGCTGCAGGGTAGAGTTCTGGGTAAGACTGACTTTGGCGGCCGCCTGATCTCCTTTGATTATCAGGGTGATTTTTACTCAATCCTGGAGGAGCTGGGAGAGATGCCCCTGCCACCCTATATTAAAGATCAACCCCAGGATCCTGATCTTTATCAGACCATCTATGCCCGGAGGGAGGGGGCTGCTGCTGCTCCCACGGCCGGCCTTCATTTTACAGAGCATCTTCTCTCTAAACTCAGTCAGATGGGGGTAGAGATGGCCTTTCTGACCCTTCATGTGGGTCTGGGAACCTTTCGTCCTGTCAGGGCAGAGATGGTTGAGGAGCACCGGATGCATGAGGAGTACTATCAGGTTGATGAGGAGGCTGCGGTGAGCTTAAACCGTGCCCGCCGCGAGCAGAGAAGAATAATTGCCGTGGGAACCACAGTGGTCAGAACCCTGGAGACGGTTGTGGATAAGAGGGGTTTCTTTGCTCCTCAGGAGGGCCTTACTGATCTCTTTATTTATCCCGGCTATGAGTATCGAGCCCCTGACGGCCTGATTACTAACTTCCACCTCCCCCGTTCCACACTGCTTTTAATGATCAGTGCCTATCTGGGGCGGGAGCGCTTATTTAAGGCCTATTCCCGGGCTATAGAAAGTGGTTTTAGGTTTTATAGCTTTGGAGATGCCATGCTAATTATTTAAGGGGGGAGCACATGTTCTCCTTTCAGTTAAAAAAAAGCGATAAGAATACCGGTGGGCGACTGGGAGTCTTAAACACTCCCCATGGCTCCATCGAAACACCAGTCTTTATGCCCGTTGGTACCCAGGCCACCGTTAAGGCCATGTCTCCAGATGAGCTGGAGGAGATGGGGGCCCAGATCATCCTCAGCAATACCTATCTCCTCTATCTGCGCCCGGGGACAGAGATTATTTCCCGGGCAGGAGGACT
>CAZXKH010000267.1:0-3560 GCA_964641385.1 uncultured Clostridia bacterium
AGAGTACACTTTACCGATGGATTGCTCTATGATTACCTGATGGGGTTTATTGAGCCGTTTATTTTTAGTGTTTTTACCTATTTTATGGTGCGGGGAAGGGAAAGGGTGGAAGATGGGACTCTAAGCAATACTGAGGATTTGGTAGCTCTTTTTTTGATTATCCTGCCACCATTTTTGGTTTTGGGATCGATTAATATTTATAATCAAAGACCTGGAGTGGTGTTACTTCAATATCTGGTTCTTCTTTTCAGTGCAGGCGGTGGAGCAGGAGCAGGTGTCTGTGCCGGGCTGGGAATAGAGCTTTTTTCTGCTCTGTTTATGCTCCCTCCAGGCCTGGGTAGTGGATATTATTCTCTGCTGGGTCTTTTTGCAGGACTTTTAAAGGGTTTTGGTCTTCCGGCTTTGGGAGTGGGTATCTTTTCGGCATCAATCTTTTTATCATTTTTTATGCAGCTGCCCCCCGGAGTTGATCTATGGACTGGTCTTTTTGCCTGGTTACTACTCTTTGCTTCCCATAATTATCTTTCCTCCTTAACCGGGAAGGTTGAGATTGACCCTCAGAAGGAGCTTGAACCTCTAATAAAATCCTCTTCCCAGCATTTAGAGGAGCTGGGCGAGATGCTTTCCTCCTTTCATCCTGTTGACAATTCTGCTGCTCAGAAGTATTATAGCTTTATAGATCAGCTGATGGAGGGTGTCTGTGCTGATTGTAAGAGATTTGATCAATGTTGGGGAAGGGATTTTTTTCAGCAGTCAAAATCCTTTATCCTGTTCCTTTCAAATTTAGAACAGAAGAGTTCGCATTTTGAGGATCTCTTTGGAAGGTGTCCCAATCAGAGGTCTCTTAAGCGACATATAAGATTAAGCCTTAGATCCATAAAAAACAGGAGAGAAGAGGATAAGGGGTTATTGCTGGCTCAGAGGATCATTGCTTTAAAGGCACAGAGTGTGAGCAATCTTCTTAAACACCTGCCACAAATGGAAAGGGAGGAGGTTACTCCGCTCCAGCTGGGGGTTGCCAGTCGTAAATCAGAGGCAGTTTCAGGTGATAGTTATCTGTTTAAAAGGCTGCCCACCGGTCAGCAGCTGATTCTTCTCAGCGATGGCCAGGGTGTTGGGACCAGAGCTTCAATGGAGAGCAAGAAGACTGTTAATCTGGCTGCCAGGCTTTTGGCTGCCGGGATCGATCTAGAATCATCATTACAGTTGCTCAATCTATTGTTTCTCCTCTATACTCCTGATGAGGGTTATACAACCCTTGATCTGGCTCTTTTCGATTCTTCCATTTCGCGGGTAGAGTTTTGTAAATGTGGTGCTTCGGCCAGTTTTATCCGCCGGGGAAGGAGGGTTTCTACCATTAGATCATGTACTCTGCCTCTGGGGGTGGTGGGTAGAAATGACTATTATATGGAAATATCCAGACAGCGAAGGCTTAAGCCAGGAGATCAGGTAATCTTAATCACCGATGGCCTGCTGGAGATAAAAAGAGAGCTGACCATTAAGGAGGAGTGGCTGATTAAATATTTACAGGAAAGCCCCTACCATGATAATCCTCAGTCACTGGCAGATGGAATTATCAGGGAGGCCAGTAGAGATGTTGGAGATTCACCGCCTGATGATATGACAGTAATTGTGGTCAAGGTTTAATTATTATATTTTCCTGGTAATGAAGAGAACTATTTTTATTTACGATGTTTTGCTGAGATTAAGCTTTTATAATAAAATTATCTCTCTGGCAGGAGTCAGCTGGAAGATGTAGAAATAAAACCATTAAAGAAGGTTAATATATGATTGAAAGCAAATAGATAGGGTGGGGAGATTGCTGGAAAGGGTAAAAAAGACGGTTAACAAATATGATCTACTTAAGATGGGTGATCATGTTCTGGTATCAGTCTCAGGTGGTGTTGATTCAACAGCACTGTTACATATTCTCAATCGATTGAAAGAGGAGTACAGGCTTAAGCTTAATGTCTTTCATTTAAATCATCTTTTTAGAGGTGAATCGGCAAAGAAGGATGCTCTTTTTGTCAGGGAGCTGGCTGAGGAACTTGGGCTGGGCTGCACAGTTAAGACCTTTGATGTTCCCGGATACTGCCAGCGGGAGGGACTTAATGCACAGGAGGGGGCCCGAAGGATTCGGTACAGTTTACTGGAGCAGCTGGCAGATGAGATGGGCTCAAACCGGATTGCCACCGGTCATCAGGCCAATGATCAGGCGGAGACGGTTTTGATAAACTTTCTTAGAGGTAGCGGTATGGATGGATTGAGCGGTATGGAGCCTTTATGTGGCAAGATTATCAGGCCTTTACTGGAGGTTTATAGAGAGGAACTCATCAGCTACTGTCAGAAACATGATCTTGAATTTAGGCAGGATCCTTCCAATCAGAAGCCTGTTTATCTTCGCAATCGTCTGCGATTGGAACTTATACCACTACTTGAAAGTGAATACAACAGTAATTTTCAGTCTTCGCTGCTTAGAATGGCAGAGGTATTGCAGGCGGAGAATAGTTGCCTTGATCGACAGACAGAGCGTTATCTAAAGGAAGCTGTGGTGGAGGTTGGGGCCAGAAGTGTGAGTCTTGATCTGGATTTTTTAGAGAGCCTGCCATTAGCGATAAAAAGGAGGTTAATTAGAAGACTTTATAGTCTTTTTCATGGAGATATTAAAGGCCTTACCTTTGAACGCATTGAAGCTGTGAGGGAGCTGGTAGATGACCAGCAGTCTACAGGTAATACAATTCAACTTGGTGCTAAGATTACTGTCAGAAGAGGGTACCAACAGCTGATTATCTGTCAGGGAGATGATCAGGGTGAGGTGCCTTTTTTTAAACATTTACTCGAGGTACCTGGCCAGGTAGAGATTCCTGTGCTGGGTGTCACTCTTCGGGCCAAAATCCTGTCCTCTGAAGAGCTGGCAATAATAAAGAAAGAAGGGGTGATTAAGCACTCAACTCCCCTCTCAGTAATTATTGACGGAAATAAAATAAAGGCACCACTTGTGGTACGTCAACGTAGAAGCGGGGATTATTTTGTTCCTCTGGGGATGAAGGGGCATAAAAAGGTTAAGGATTATTTTATTGACAGGAAGCTATCACCGGAGAAAAGAGATCGAGTCCCCCTAATTTTTGATCAAGGGCGAAGATTAATATGGTTGGCAGGACACAGGCTTTCAGAAGAGTTTAAACTTACTTCTCGTACGGAGAAGGCAGTGAGACTTAAAATGGAACCAATTTGTTGCTAGGGTTATTGCTTTGATCGGTAAGAGCAAGCAACCATCTACTACTCTCTTTTATTATTCAAAGTAAACTCTTAGACCAGCAATAATTTTGCAAGCAGATTTTGATTATATTAAATTAAAGATGTTATCTTATAATTCAGGGCTTTCGAGGAGGAATAATATAAGATCATGAAGGATTACGATCCTGGTCAGTTGATTGAAAGAGTATTGATCAGCAGTGAAGAGATTAGAAAACGAGTAGAGGAACTGGGAACAGAGATAACAAAAAGTTATCACGGTTCAGAAATTATAATGATCGGTATTCTCAGGGGGGCAGTTGTTT
>CAZXKH010000268.1:0-3556 GCA_964641385.1 uncultured Clostridia bacterium
TAAAGCCCCCTTGCAGGACAACAATTAATTATGTTGGTTTTCTTTTATAACAGTAATTATTAATAAAGGGAGGTATTTTTGATGGCCTTGAAATGGGATGATCAGCTATCAGTTGGTGTTGACTGGATCGACAAACAGCATCAGGATCTATTCTCCAGAATTAATAAGCTGACAGATGGTATGGGTAAGGGACAGGGAGAGGAAGAGATTCTTGATCTCATTAAGTTCTTAAGACAGTATACCATTGAGCACTTTGGGAACGAGGAGAAGGTAATGCAGAGACATGGATACGATCGTTACCAGCAGCATAAGACAAAGCATGAAAAGTTTGTGGATCAGCTTGATAGCCTTGATAAAAGAGTTAAAGAGGAGGGTGTTTCACTTCCATTAACTCTTAAGGTTCAGGAATGGATGAACAGCTGGTGGATTAACCATATTAAAAAGACGGATATGCTGCTTGGTAAACATTTAACTAAGAGTTGATTGCTATCAGGATTCATTGAGGACAGACTGGAGAGAGGGGCAGGTGTGGCCTTTTTGTTTTCTTTTCTCTTCTGGAAGGGGATGGTCAGCAGGATGCCGACCCCTATTCTGCAGCTGGTTAAAACTCTGCAGGAGAAGGGGCATGGTGCATGGGTGGTTGGTGGAGCCCTGCGGCAGCTTGGACTGGGAGAAGAGCCTGAGGACTGGGACCTGGCCACAGATGCTCGGCCACAGGATATAGAAGAATACTTTGAACATACTGTACCCCTGGGCAGAGAGTTCGGTACCATTCAGGTTAGAGCTGGCTCAATGAAATGTGAGGTAACTACCCTGCGTGGCCCTGGGGGTGAAGGCAGTTTACGGGCACAGCTCAAAGAGGATTTGGCGCTGAGGGACTTTACCATTAATGCCATGGCCTATGATCCATTAAGCAAGAGAGGGTATGATCCCTTTGGGGGAAGAAGGGATCTGATAAGAAGGCTGGTCAGGGCAGTGGGTGAGGCTGAGGCCAGGTTTAGAGAGGACCCTCTACGTAAGCTCCGTTTTTATCGTTTCCAGGCCAGTCTGGATTTTAAAGGTGAAAGAAAAACAGAGCAGGCAGTTGATGCTTCACTACTTAGTGAGGTGAGTGATGAAAGACTGGGAGAGGAGATGACCAGGCTGCTGGTGGCCCCCTCTGTTGCCCGCGGGATGACAGGACTTGTAAAGAGCGGCATCCTGACCTTTATCTGTCCTGAATTTAACTGCCTTCAGGGTCAGGGTGAAGTTATGGATCACCTGATAGCTACCCTGCAGGCTATTTCTCCTCAGCCTCACCTTCGCTGGGCTGCATTACTGCATGATTTGGGTAAGGGTAAGACCCGCTTTTACGATCAGAGGGGTGTCCATTATTACGGCCATGAAGAGGTAAGCTGTGAGCTGGGAGCAGCTATTATGGCCAGATTGAAACTGCCCGGTGAACTCAAAGAGAAGGTACTGTCTCTTGTGCGCTGGCATATGTTTCCCGCAGATCCAGCCATGAATGATGCGGCTCTTAGAAGGCTGGTTAAAAGAGTGGGAGAAGAGAATATTAAGGATCTCCTGGAGCTTAGAAGGGCAGATATTATTGCCTCTACTCCTGCCTTTCATCGGGCCTGGAATCATTATTCATCCTTTGCCCGGCGCCTGCAGGGGGTTTTAGAGGAAAAACCACCCTATACTCACTCCCGGCTGGCCATCGATGGACATGATGTGATGGAAATTATGGAGCTGGAAAGAGGTCCTGAGGTGGGAGAGGTCCTGGAAAGGGCTGTGGAATGGGTGCTGGAAGATACCGGGCGCAATACCAGAGAGCAGCTGATATCCTTTTTACTGGAGCTTAAAAAGGGTTAAGGGAATGGTCACAGAAAAAAGGGTTTTTATGTTATTTATCGAAATATATCCATAATATCTGAAATATTTAGTCCTCTATATTTATAATTTCCAGTGGATGCAGGTACTGACCCAGAACAAGTGCGATCTTAGAAAAAAGGGGTAACCCACATCTTATGCTATTCCTATAGCTGTAATTTAAAGAGGGAGCTTAAAAATTTATAGGAAGGGGAGGACCGTGCAGGGGAGCTCAAACAGGTATTGCAAACTACTGCAATATGCGGAGAGGCATGCATTTTGACAGGTATTATTTGCCCTTATTTTACAGGAGAGGTTTCCTGCAGAATCTATGAGTAACAGGAAGGTTATGATAACAACTATTATCCTTTTTCTCTTTGTTTTTTTTATCTCTTCATCTCTTTCTGCCTTCGAGTTTGAGGATGTTGAAGAGGATCACTGGGCCCATGATGCAGTCTACGATCTGGTTGAACTGGGAGTTCTTTCTGGTTTTCCCGATGGCAGCTTCAGAGGACAGGAGGAGTTGAATAGATACCAGCTGGCCATTATTATCTCCCAGGCAATGGATGTAATGCAGGAAGATACAGTCTCCCAGGAGGAGCATCAACAGGCAGTGAAGCTGATCGAGGATCTGAGGCAGGAATTTGAAGCAGAGCTGTACCTTATTGAGCAGCTGGAAGAGAGGCTTTCTCTACTGGAAGCAGAAAGTGCTCCTGGAGAAGAGGAAGTGATGGATATTTTTTATAGTCTCTTTGAGGTTGAAGCAGAGACCCTAATCACTGAGATTTTACAGCAGGAACAGGAGCTGGAGGTTCTGTACTATTCTTTACAGGAGGCACTGCAGAGAATAGACTTGCTGGAGGAGGAACTGGAACTTGCAGGGGAAAGAATGGAAGAGTTAGAGGCTGTAGAGGTCTATGAGCAGGAGGAACTTGAAGAAGATACAGTTGAGCCAGATGAAGAACCCCGAAGGATGGAGAGAATTGAGAAGGAGACTGCTGGCCAGATTGGCTTTGAGTTTGGTTCCAATATTTTTATTCCCATCGACAGTGACAGAGATAGCGGTTTTTCCAGAGTCTTTTTGCTCAACTTCCAGCTCTCTGAGCAGCTGGCAACAGGCTACTATTATGAAGAAGGAAGAGTAGATGTCTTTGATCTAGTAATCAATGCCCTGCAGGTGGAAAACAGGATTAATGACTTGTTATCGGTTGGAGTCAGGTTTGGAAGAAGTAATAGTGATATATATGGAGCAATATATACTTCTCTGATTCCTCTTCGTCGTGATTCTACATACTTGAGTGGTGATTTGAAAATTAACCTGGGCTTTGATTTTATGCCGGAAAACAATCTGGAGTCCCTGAAGTTTGGTCTTGGCAGTCGGATTACCTTTTAAAGTCAGGAATAAAGAAGGTCGTATATTATGAGGTCCTTAATCTCAATTATTTTTACTCTTATTCTGGTTGTGTTCCTTTCCTCAGCTGTGGGGGCTGAGACCATGACCGGGATATCCTTTGAGTTTGGCAGCAACTATATACAGCCCCTTGATAGTGGTAGAGAGCCGGGAATGTCCAACCTCTTTGTGCTCAATTTTTCCTTGTCTGAGAGCCTGTCCTTTGGCTACTATCGTGAGAATGCCATTATTGACGGTATAGATGTAAATATTAATGCTATCCAGACCAGAAATAGAATTGGGAATATTGTTGAG
>CAZXKH010000269.1:0-3550 GCA_964641385.1 uncultured Clostridia bacterium
AAAATTATAGTTCAGTTTCATAATAAAAAGAAGGTATTTAGGCCTTTTTGATTGAAATATAATATTGTGAGCTTTGAAGGGAGAAGCGAAAAGATTTTTATATTTTGCAAATATTATTAATAATCCAGAGTTTGCAGTTTTTATTTCTTTCTGGATCTATGCAGGGAGGTGAACCGGCGTTATTCTGCTGGTAAAGTCTACTGTTATCGGGAGGAGGAATTTAAGCAGTGAATGATAGGCCGAGGATAGGTATCTATATCTGCCATTGTGGGGTTAATATTGCTGATCATGTTGATATTGAAAGCCTGGTGGAGTTTTCCAGTGGGCTTGAGAATGTAGAGGTTGTGCGTGATTATACCTATATGTGCTCTGATCCCGGCCAGTTGATCATCAAGCAGGATATTGAAGAACAGGGCATCAACAGGGTGGTTGTTGCTTCCTGCTCTCCCCGGATCCATGAGGCTACCTTTCGTCAGGTTCTACAGCAGAGTGGTCTCAATCCCTACCTGCTGGAGATGGCCAATATCAGGGAACAGTGCTCCTGGGTACATCGTGATAGAGAAGAGGCCACCAGCAAGGCACAGCAGTTGGTTGCGGCGGCTGTGGCCAAGGTAAGGCTGCTGGAACCACTGGAGGAGAGGGAGGTTGATGCTGAACCGGCTGCCCTGGTTATTGGTGGTGGAGTGGCCGGGATTCAGGCGGCACTGGATATTGCCGGGGCCGGTTATCAGGTATATCTGGTGGAGAAGACTCCCTCAGTGGGGGGGAGAATGGCCCAGCTGGATAAGACCTTTCCCACCCTTGACTGTTCAGCCTGTATTCTAACCCCCAAGATGGTTGATGTAGCTTCACATCCCAGAATTGAGCTGATGACCTATTCAGAAGTTGAAGAGATTAATGGCTTTATTGGGAACTTTGAGGTCAAAGTGCGTAAGAAGGCTCGCTATGTGGATCCCGAAAAATGTACTGGCTGTGGTGACTGTTCATCGGCCTGCCGTCTTTCCGGGCGGATAGAGAATGAGTTTGATGAGGGACTGGGAGAGCGTTCGGCCATCTATCTTCCCTTTCCCCAGGCTGTACCCGCCAAATACACCATCGATCCTGAGCGATGTCTTTATTTAACAAGGGGTAAATGTGGTCAGAGCCCAAGCTGTGTTGAGGCCTGTCAGCCAGGAGCCATTAACTTTGAAGACCGGGAAGAGCTGGTGGAGTTTAAGGTGGGAGCAGTTATTGTGGCCACCGGTTTTGATGTCTTTGCTGCTGAGAAAAAGCCGGAGTACGGTTACAGTGATTACTCACAGGTAATTACCTCCATGGAGATGGAGCGGCTGGTTTCTGCCTCAGGTCCTACCGGGGGTAAAATCCTTATTGGAGAGGGTGAAGAGGAGAGAGAGCCCCGGGAGGTAGCCTTTATCCAGTGTGTTGGCTCCAGAGATGAGAGTGTGGGCAATGAATACTGTTCTCGGGTCTGCTGTATGTATACTGCCAAACAGGCCCATCTAATTAAAGAGAAGATACCTGAGGCCAATGTCCGCGTCTATTATATGGATGTACGGGCCTTTGGTAAGGGTTTTGAGGAGTTTTATGACCGTGTCCGCAGAGAGGGAGTAAAATATATTCGGGGTAATCCCTCAGAGATCTACCGGCAGGGTGATAAGATGGTGATTAAGGCTGAGGATACCCTGAGCTCAACTCCTCTGGAGGATGAGGTTGATCTGGTGGTTCTTGCTGTGGGTCTTGAGCCCAGGAAGGATGTCAGGGAGATTATCGATCTGCTGAGGCTCTCTCAGTCATCTGATGGTTTCTTTCTTGAGGCTCACCCCAAGCTGCGACCGGTGGATACTTCCCTGGATGGGGTTTATCTGGCCGGCTGCTGTCAGGGTCCCAAGGATATTCCTGATACAGTGGCACAGGCCAAGGGTGCTGCCTCTTCAGCTCTGATCCCCCTTTCCCTGGGCAAGGTGCGGGTGGAGGCTCAGGTGGCAGTCGTTGATCAAAGCAGCTGTCGGGGATGTGGCTTCTGTGTCAAGGCCTGTCCCTATGAAGCCATTGAGCCCATTCATATTGAACGTCAGGGAGAAGAGGTTAAGGTGGCCGAAGTAAATGAAGCCCTCTGTAAGGGGTGTGGGACCTGTGCGGGGGCCTGTTTCTCAGGTTCCATACAGTGCAAATCCTATACCGATGGCCAGCTTTTATCACAAATTGCTGCACTGGGGGTTGACCAATGAAGGAGGATTATGAACCACGGATAATAGCCTTTCTGTGTAACTGGTGTTCCTATGCCGGTGCTGACCTGGCCGGTACCAGTCGTCTTCAGTACCCCTATAATATTAAGGTCATCAGGGTCATGTGCTCGGGCAGGGTAAATCCCCTCTATGTGATCAATGCCCTGCAGCAGGGAGCAGATGGAGTTTTGGTTTCAGGCTGCCACCCCGGTGACTGCCATTATATGGAGGGGAATATGCATGCCAGGCGGAGGATGGGACTGATTAAGAGTATGCTGGAGTTTACAGGTATTGATCCCAGGAGGTTTCAGATGAGCTGGGTCTCTGCTTCAGAGCCCAACAAGTGGAAGGAAGTCATCGAGGGCCTGGTGGAGGATCTCAGAATTCTTGGTCCCTTTACTCATTTCAAGCGGGATCAGATTAACTGGTAGGGGAGGAATATGCATTGGATTTAATGGAGCTTCGAAAGACTGCAGCCGAGGTTTTAGCTCGGGATGATGTCAGCTGCTTGATTGGATGGCAGCAGGGGAGCTTCGGCTTCAGGGTTAAACCCTGTATAATTGAAGAACCGGAGGAAGTAGAGAGCCTGATCTTCTCCCCTTTATGCAACCTGGGCCTGGTGAACTATCTCCATTCTGATCTGCTGCCCGCTGAGGGTCGAAGGGCAATAATGGTCAGGGGATGTGACAGCAGGGCACTGGTTCAGCTGCTGGTAGAGGGAGGAATAGAAAGGGAAGAGCTGTTGATTATCGGCTGCTCCTGCCAGGGGGTTGTTGATCTAAGGAAACTCAACCAGAGTTTGTCTGAACCCCTAAAGCCAGCTGATGCCAGCTGGCAGGGAGCTGAGATTGGCCTTATTCTTTCTGGAGAGGAAGAGGAGTTGCCCAAAAAAGAGGTTCTGGCTGAGAGCTGTCTTAACTGTTCTTATCCTGCACCTGTGCTGGCAGATATTTCACCTGGTGAAGACTCTGAGCCCCTCAGCCATGATCAGGCTGAGGATGTAAAGAAGATCGAGGCTCTAAGCCTTGAAGAACGCTGGGAGTTCTGGCAGGAAGAGTTTTCTCGCTGTCTCAGGTGTTATTCCTGTCGTAATGTCTGTCCTCTCTGCTACTGTGAGGACTGTGTGCTGGATCGACTTGATCCCACCTGGGTTTATCGTTCCAGTAATTACAGCGAGAACACAGTCTTTAATCTATATCGAGCCTTTCACCTTGCTGGCCGCTGTATTGACTGTGGTCAGTGTGAGCGTGTCTGCCCCATGGATCTTAAACTGGGCAGTCTTAACCGCATGCTGGCAGAGGAAATTAATGAAAAATATGGTTATC
>CAZXKH010000270.1:0-1311 GCA_964641385.1 uncultured Clostridia bacterium
AATTACTATTTTTTATCTTTCTCAAAAGGCTGCCTGACAATAAGTGCAGAATGAACAGTGCTTATTTAGAGAAACCTCGCAAAGAATTGTTCTCTCGGGATTATTAAATCTATCTTATCAAAACCAACTTATTCTTGCCTACAATAGCTTGATATAAGGCATACCCTTTATAAGTATCCAGATCATCAAATTAAACATATTTATACCGGTTAGTAATAATTTATTAATAGAATTGTTATTATGATATTAATCATTATATACTAAGGGCCCAGAAATTAGCAAATGTGTCGGCCCTTTAGTACTGAAAGAGATCAAATCCACAAATTCTACTTAATACAAATAAAAGTCGTGTCCCTTAACACCGTTTTTATTCACATGAACTATTGTATATATTAAAGAAAGCCTGTAGTGGATAGTACTGCCTGTATTGGGTTATACTGCTTACTGCTTTTAATAGCCTAACTTGACCAACCTGAACCTTGTAACAAAGGCCTACGTTATCTGCAAATATATTGACACCCTGGGATGCGTAGAACCAGTTCTAGACCCTGCGGCTAACAGTAAAACAGATACAAAACTCACACTCTTCTTCCAAAATAGAAAACGGGCATTGGATAAAGCAACATGGCTAAAGAAAACTGTATCAATATCCTCAGGTAATATACCCTCAGCCTGTAAAATATTTAGCATTCCCGTATTACTAAAACTTTTTCACTTTATGCTCCGGTACCTCCAATACAAGACCTTTCCTTATAAAACTAACTGATAATTTTTAATCTATAATTCCTCATTATACTTAATATCTACTATTCTCAGGCGGATATAGGTAAAATCACCGGATTCCAGCTCCCAGACACCTTCTCCGGCAGTAGGAATCATGATACCCTCCATTATGCCGTATTCTGTGATGGGAGTAGTCCATTTTTCCATCCTGAACTGTCCCTCATCATCCATATATCTGTCAGCCCGAAAATTTACCAGCTCACCCTCTTCGTTAAAATAAAAATCCGCCGAAGTGCTTACTCCTCTGTGAGTAATGGTAGCCCGAGCCGAGTTTTCACCCAAAGATTCCCACTCAATATATTCACTAAGAGCAGCTGAAGGAAACCACCTGATTTCATTTAAATATCTTACCAGTGTGCCCTGGTTTATTTCAGGTCCCTGGGCATCGGCCACCGTAATCAAAGACAATAGTTTAATTAACATATTGCCTTCTCCCTGATAATACTTATCTCTCCCGATGATAGATACCCCGGGGGCAGCCTTCATCTTTACATTCCAGATAAAAGCTGGTTCCTCAGTTGTATAATA
>CAZXKH010000270.1:1321-3543 GCA_964641385.1 uncultured Clostridia bacterium
CTTAAATGGCATCCATGATTTATCAGGCCCAGTTTTGAAGGAGCCCTCCTGCTTTAGCCTAACTGTTTTTACTTCTTCTTTTCCTACAATCCTCGAATAACGCAACCACCTCTGAACCGGTTCTGGTAGATCGGTTAAATCTTCTTCTATTATCACGCGGGAAGCATTCTCAACCCCGGTAAATATGGTTTTAAGCTCTTCATCTACCCTTTTATTAAATCCTGTTTCAGCAATTTTTACAGCCGTGATTATAATTATTAATATACCTACTACAACACCTGCAATCCAGATAATTTTCATTTACTTCTCTCCTTTGTTAAACTATACTAATTTATTGGCCATCAGTATTATACAATATATTTCTATAATTGTATAGGCTTTTTTCCATTTTATACACTCCGCTAATAATAGAATTAAACGACTCTGCATGGGATAAAAAAATTTAAGTCATTACCTTACTGATATTAACAAATGAAATCATCATTATTCATAATAGACCTCCATGTCCCGCTGGGACACCATCAGAAGGATGAAAACCTATTAATATCGAATTAATATATGTTCGGCTGGAGAAGGCAAGTCGGTTTAACTATGGTGCCTAAGAGCCCGAGTAATAGACTGACTGCAGTGATCTGGTGCACCTACAGATTGTTGCTCCTTTATGGAAGCACGCAGGGCAGAATAAGCCAATAAGAGGTTGCTGTACCAGTCGCCCTTCTTAATCTTGAGTCGTACAAGGAGTCATATGCCATGGAGGTAATTTACGAGAGATGTTGTGGTTTGGATGTTCATAAGAAGACGGTTACTGCTTGTTTAATGACTTCCGAGGGAAAAGAAGTTCGTACTTTTGGTACTATGACAGAGGAATTGTGTAAGTTGGTGGACTGGATTATTGATCATGGTTGTACTCATGTGGCCATGGAGAGCAGCGGCATTTACTGGAAACCCATCTATAACCTCCTGGAGCTATCAGATGTTCAAGCGATAGTGGTTAATGCCAGGCATATTAAGGCTCTTCCAGGAAGAAAGACGGATGTAAAGGATGCAGAATGGATAGCAGATTTATTAAGGCACGGTCTTCTTGCAGGCAGTTATATACCAACTCGTGAGCAAAGGGAGCTTAGAGAAATGGTTCGTTATCGTCGTAGTTTAATTGAGGAGCGGACCAGGGAAGTAAATAGGGTTCATAAGGTATTAGAAGGTGCTAACATCAAGCTTTCTTCTGTAGTCTCAGATATTATGGGTAAATCAGCGCGTTCTATGCTCAAAGGCTTAATTGGTCTTCGTTCTCCTGAAGAGCTATCAGAGCTAGCTTTAGGTCGAATGAAGAGCAAGAAAGATCAGTTAGAAAAGGCTTTAAGTGGTCTAATGGGTGAGCATCAACGTATAATGCTCAAGACCCAGCTAGATCATATAGATTATCTTGACAGCCAGATTGCCTATCTTGATCAAGAGATAATTGAGCGGATGCTCCCTTTTGAGCAGGAGATTGAGTTGCTGGATACTATTCCTGGTGTAGGAATCAGGGCAGCTCAACAGATCATTGCAAAAATAGGAATAGATATGGATCGTTTTCCTTCAGCTAAGCATTTAGCATCCTGGGCAGGGATGTGTCCAGGGAACAATGAAAGTGCTGGCAAAAGAAGATCAGGGAGAACAACAAAGGGCAACAGAAAATTGAGGAGCGCTTTGGTTGAAGCAGCTCATGCTGCCTCCCGTACCAAGAACACCTATTTGTCTGCTAAGTATGGACGTATAGCTGCCAGAAGAGGCAAGAAACGAGCCGCCGTTGCTATTGGTCATTCAATATTGGTCAGTATCTATCACATGATTAAGAAAAAAGAGTCCTACCGGGAACTTGGGGCAGATTATTTCAATCAACTAAGGAAAGATAAAGTTGTCAAGAGTTCAATAAAGAAGCTCGAATCCCTCGGATATAAAGTACAACTGGAGGAAGGTGCAGCCTAATAATTGCTTTACCTTTAGTAGAATATCCACCTAATATATAGCTCTGTAGCAAAAACTGGTAAGTTAGAGGGTATAGTTAAGTAATGCCTTTTATTTGATAAGTGTTGTTTTCAGGGCAGTCTCAAGAGAATATCTATTAAATAACCAGGAGAGTGAAGAGTGGTCACCTTCGTTAAGTAATCGCTCAATAATAAAGTGTTGATGCTTATGCGGATCTAATTTTTCCCAGCAGACATCCCAGAAATAAACCTGAA
>CAZXKH010000271.1:0-3537 GCA_964641385.1 uncultured Clostridia bacterium
TTCTCCTTGCCTGCTGCATATACTTTTTTCGTGGTTCAATATTGGAGCCCAGAGCGATAAAGATACCCTTCATGATTGAGACCTCCCTTCCAGTTCAACCGAGACTGCATCAAGGGCTCCTGGAATGGGGACTGAGGGCTTCTTAATTCTGACCCAAACCCCATTGATTTTCTCCTCCCTGGCCAGAAGCTCCCTGATAATTTTTCCAGCCAGGGCCTCCAGTAAATTGAAGGCTTGACCCTCTACAATCTCCTGCACCAGCTGATAGATCTCCCTATAATCAACGGTATGCTTCAGATCATCACTGCCACTGGCCTGCTCCAGAGAGAGATAAAGGGTTAAGTCCACGATAAAGCGCTGCCCCAGCTCCCTTTCAGCCGCCAGAACTCCGTGGTAACCATAGAAGACCATGCCCGAAAGGTTGATCCTGCCCTCCCGGATCATATCTCACACCTGCCCAGCAGAGCATCGGTCATTTTAACTACCCGGGCCATCTCCTTAACATCATGAACCCTGACTATCTCGGCCCCCCTGTCAATACCCATTACCAGGCTGGCTGCAGTACCCTCCAGTCGTTCATCAACTGGCAGTTCCAGTACCTGACCGATGAAGGATTTACGTGAGGTACCAAGAAGCAGGGGATAACCAAGGGATTTAAAGCTCTCCAGCCCCCTGATAATTCTCAGGTTGTGGTCAAGGGTCTTTCCAAAACCAATACCGGGATCGATGATGATCTGACTGCGATCAAGGCCAGCCCTTTGAGCCCTGCTGGCCCCCTCCTCCAGGTAGCCAATAATCTCGGAGAAGAGATGCTGATACCGGGGATTGTCCTGCATATTCTGAGGCCGACCCCTGATATGCATAATTACCACCGGCACATCGTACTCAGCCACCACCTCTGCCAGCCGGGGATCGAAGTGAAGGCCACTGATATCGTTGATCATGGAGGCTCCACACTCCAGGGCCTCTCTGGCAACCTGACTCTTATAGGTATCAACAGAGATGGGTAGACTGGTGGCTTCCACCACCCCTTCCAGCACCGGCAGCAAACGTTCCAGCTCCTCCTCCAGGGTTAAAGGATTAGAACCGGGACGGCTTGATTCAGCGCCCAGGTCCAGGATGTCTGCCCCCTCCTCCTCCATCTCTAATGCCCTTTCAACTGCAGCCTCTCTCTCCAGGTAGAGGCCACCATCAGAAAAGGAATCCGGAGTCAGGTTAAGAATCCCCATAATCAGGGTCCTCTCCCGCAGTGAGAGCAGGCCCCGGTTGGTTTTAATCTCCTTTACCGGCTGCTCCTTACCCCTGATCAGTGAGGAGAGCTTTTCCCCTATCTCCTTTAAACCGTAGGGCTGCTGTGGAAGAGCCTCCAACAGATCCTCCAGTATCTCCTGGCTGCTAAATATCAAAAGATTGCACTGCTCAATAGTTAACCTGGAAGCCTCCTGGGGCAGAACCACTTCACCACCCCGGGCCAGTAGCTCCTGTTTTAGAATCAGAGCCGCCCGCAGGGGTACCCCCTCCATTCTAATCAGATGGGATAGCCCCCTGGGCATCATAATCTCTAAGCCCTCCTGATCACAACCGATCTCCTCCATCTCCTCCCTCAGCTCCTCCCGGTCTGAGGGAGAGAGAAAATATGCCCTGAGCTTCATTGTCAATCACCCTGTCCTTTCTGACACAAACTAAAATAGGCCGTTAAGGCCTGCTGTTGAACCTCCTTTAAGGGTACACCCTCCCGCTCAGCCAGCTCTCTGCAGTCCTCGAATTCCGGTGCCACATTGATTACCCGCTCTCCCAGAAGGCCCAGCTTGATCCGAACTGGACCAAGGGGTGTACTGACACTCTGATGCTGCCGGGAAAGGGTTATTCTCCGCTCCTCAGAGACCCTGAGCCCCAGGGTTGAGGATTCAGTAAAGAGAACCTCTGCCACCTCTTCCTCACGGGAGGGAGGAAGCATGATCACCAGCTCGAAACCAGGTCGCCCCTTCTTCATCTGTACCGGGGTCAGGTAGAAATCAAGCACCCCTGACTTAAAAAGCCTGCTGCGGAGGTAAGGGATTACCTCTGGATTTAGATCATCGATGACAGTGGTAAAGATCAGCACCCGATCATCACTGCTCTCTGCCTTAGGAGTACCCAGAAAAATCCGCATGATATTGGGAATCTCAAACTCCGAACTGCCTGCACCGTGACCCACTGCCTCTATGGTCATGGCCGGCAGAGGGCCAAAGTCCTCCACCAGTGCAGCAAGCAGGGCGGCACCGGTAGGAGTAACCAGCTCTCCCCTGATCCCAGTTCCATAACAGGGAACACCCTTTAACAGTCTGGTGGTGGCCGGCACGGGAACCGGTATCCTGCCATGGGCACAGTCAACGAAACCGGTACCCAGAGGAACCTCTGAGGCATAAATAGTATCGATCTTCAGGAGGTGAAGGGCCAGGTTGACCCCCACAATATCGATGATTGAATCTACAGCCCCCACCTCATGGAAGTGGATCTCCTCCCTTTCACAGCCGTGCACCTCGGCCTCGGCTTCAGCCAGAAGTTCAAAGACTTCCATACTCCTTTTCTTTACCGCTTCCGGCAAAAGAGAAGAGCCAATAATCTCCCTGATATCTGAGAGGTGACGCAGTTTTTGATCTTCACTAACCCTGACCTTAAAGCGTAGAGCATGCAGCCCCTGACGCGTAATGGGCCAGGATTCTAAGCTGTAACCGGAAAGATTTAGGCCCGTAAGCCCCTCAGTCAGCCTCTCCTTTTCCAGGCCAAGATCCAGCAAGGCCGCCAGAAAGATATCCCCACTAAGACCTGAACTCAGATCAAGGTAGGCCAGGGGCATTATTCCCGGCTCCCGGTGGTGTTAATCAAATGAGCCAGGTAACCGGCCCCAAAACCATTATCGATGTTTACGGTCCCCACGCCAGGAGCACAGGAGTTAAGCATGGAGAGCAGGGGAGCCAGGCCCTGAAAATGAGCACCATAGCCCACACTGGTGGGGACTGCAATCACCGGTGCCCGGACCAGTCCACCCACCACACTGGGCAGTGCCCCCTCCATTCCGGCCACCACCACTATTACCAGGGCCTGCTGCAGCTGCTCCTGATAACGAAAGAGGCGGTGAATACCGGCCACCCCCACATCATGGATGGAATTGACCCTGCTGCCCATAATCTCTGCTGTCAGGGCTGCCTCTTCAGCCACCGGCAGGTCAGAGGTGCCGCCACTTAGGATCAACACCTGGCCCTGAGCCTCCCCCTGATCCCGATGGATGGTAATCACCCGGGAGCGAGGATAGTATTCAGCCTCCGGCAACTTCTCCTGCAGACTCTCAAAGAGACTGTGCCCGGCCCTGGTGGCCAGGATGTTATCCTCTCTCTCTGCCAGTCTGAGCAGTATCTCCAGTGACTCCTCATCTTCCTTCCCCTGACAGAAGACAACCTCGGGAAAACCCTGACGTAAATGGCGGTGGTGATCAAGGTGAGCAAAGTTAATGTTCTCCACTTCAAGACTCTTAAGCCTGCCCATCACATCCTCCAG
>CAZXKH010000272.1:0-3534 GCA_964641385.1 uncultured Clostridia bacterium
AGAGCCGGTAATCAGGATTCCCATCATTCCGGGAATTAATGACCACAGGGATAATATAGATGGTACAGGTGAGTACATCTCTTCTCTGGGGCTCAGGCAGGTTAATCTGCTGCCCTACCACGGCCTGGCTGTGGACAAATACAGTCGTCTGGAGCGGGAGTATACTCTTTCTGAGTTAAGCCCTCCAGATGATGACAGGATGCAGGAAATCTCCTCCAGGCTGCAGGAATACGGTCTGGAAATAAAGATAGGAGGTTGATGATATTGAAGGAAAGGATTGCCAGACTGCGTACAGAGACCATCGAGGCCGAACCCTTTATTTCCATTGAGCGGGCCCGACTGGTTACCGAAGCCTATCGTGAATATGAGGGAAGTCTATCACCACCCCTGCTGAGGGCCATGACCTTCAAGCACCTGATGGAAAACAAGGAAGTCTGGATTGATGAAGAGGAGCTGATAGTAGGCGAGAAGGGTTTAAGGCCCAAGGCCACTCCCACCTATCCTGAACTCTGCTGTCATACCATTGAGGATCTGGAGATCATTAATGATCGGGAAAAAATATCCTTTAATGTTAGTGATGAAGTAAAGAGGATTCAGGAGGAGGAGATTATCCCCTACTGGCAGGACCGATCCATTCGCAGCCGTATTTTCCCCAAGATGAGTCAGGAATGGAAGGACTGTTATCAGGCCGGTCTTTTTACAGAATTTATGGAGCAGAGGGCTCCGGGCCATACCGTTGGTGATGAGAAGATCTTCAATCAGGGTTTTCTTGAGCTAAGGGCCAGGATTAAAGCCAGACTGGAGGAACTGGATCTGCTGGAGGATCGAGAAGCCTACCACCAGCGGGAGCAGCTGCAGGCCATGGATATCTGTGCTCAGGCCCTGATTACCTATGCTAAAAGGCATGCCGAAAGGGCCAGGGAGCTGGCAGTGCAGACAAGGGATCCTGACCGCAAAAGAGAGCTGGAGCAGAAAGCCGAGATCTGTGATCATGTTCCCGCCCATGCCCCCAGAAATTTCTGGGAGGCCCTGCAGGCCTACTGGTTCGTCCATCTGGGAGTTGTGATCGAGCTCAATACCTGGGATGCCTTTAACCCCGGGCGTCTTGATCAGCACCTTTATCCCTTTTATCGGCAGGGGCTGGCAGATGAGAGCCTGACACGAGCCCGGGCCAAAGAGCTGCTGCAGTCCTTCTGGGTTAAGTTTAACAACCAGCCGGCACCACCCAAGGTTGGAGTCACCCTGCAGGAGAGCGGCACCTATACTGACTTTGCCAATATTAATGTTGGTGGTCTCCGCCCTGATGGTTCAAATGGTGTCAATGAGGTCTCCTATCTCCTGCTGGAGGTCATCGATGAGATGCAGTTGACCCAGCCCAGTTCCAATATCCAGCTGAGCAAGCGAAATCCGGAAGATTTTCTCCGGGCAGCCTGCAGGGTAATACGTGGAGGCTGGGGACAGCCCTCGGTCTTTAATGCCGATACTGTGGTGGCGGAAATGCTCAGGCAGGGTAAAAGGATAGAAGATGCCAGGTCTGGAGGCATTAGTGGCTGTGTGGAGACCGGGGCCTTTGGCAAGGAGAGCTATATCCTGACCGGGTACTTTAATCTGGTTAAGGTGCTGGAGATAACCTTAAATAATGGTCTTGATCCACAGAGTGATAAAAGGCTGGGAATCGAGACCGGAGATCCGGTAGATTTTGAATCTATGGAGGAGCTGAGACAGGCCTTCCGGCAGCAGCTCAACCATTTCATAGAGATCAAGATGGAGGGCAACCATATCATTGAAGAGATCTATGCTCGCTCCATGCCTGCTCCCTTCCTCTCCCTGGTCATCGATGACTGTATTGAGCAGGGGAAGGACTACAATGCCGGGGGAGCAAGATACAATACCAGCTACCTGCAGGGAGTGGGGATTGGAACCATTACCGATTGTTTTTCGGCCATCAAGTACCATGTCTTCGATGAAGAACAGCTGACAATGGCTCAGCTGCTGGCGGCTCTTGAGAATGACTTTGAAGGTCAGGAGCGTATACGACAGCTTTTGATTAACAAACCTCCCCGCTATGGCAATGATCAGGATTATGCAGATCAGGAGATGGTGGAGGTCTTTAATGCCTTCTTCTCAGAGGTTGATGGCCGCCCAAACATGAAGGGTGGATGCTATCGGATCAATATGCTGCCCACCACCTGTCATGTCTACTTCGGTTCAGTCATTGGAGCTACTCCTGATGGAAGAAGGGAAGGAAAACCACTTTCCGAAGGTATCTCTCCCGTTCAGGGAGCAGATAGATTCGGTCCCACCTCGGTAATAAAATCTGCCTCCAAGATGGACCATATTAAGACCGGTGGTACTCTGCTCAACCAGAAGTTCACCCCCAGACTGCTGGAGAATGAGGAGGGCATTCAGCGTCTGGCTGATCTTATTCGCTCCTATTTCCGTCTGGACGGGCACCATATTCAGTTTAATGTGATCAATGCTGATACCCTGCGTGAGGCTCAAAAGAATCCGGAGGAGCATAGAGACTTAATAGTCCGGGTGGCCGGCTACAGTGATTACTTCTGTGATTTAAACGAAGAGCTGCAGGAGGAGATCATTGCCCGCACCGAACACCAGCGCTTTTAGTTAGAAAATTAGTTAATAGGATTGGGGAATAAAAAAACAGGACCTCATCCAATGGAGGATGGGTCCTGTTGTTAACTTCTACTCAAGGTGCTCAATCAGGTCTACCAGGATCTCTACAGCAGCCTCTGCATCCCCGAGATGGGCTACCTCCACCGGGGAATGGGAGTAGCGTCGGGGAACACAAAGTGAGGCGGCAGGAATTGCCTGCCCCGTCAGGGTAACAGCAGCTGCATCGTTGTTACCTTTGGTATAAACCGTTCTCTGGCAGGAAAGCCCTCTTCTTTCAGCTGCCTTATGCAGACCACCGGTCAGCTCTGGATCTGAGGTTAATCCCTGGTAGCCCTTGCCTGTTAAGACTGGCACCACAGGCCCCTTTCCCAGCTCAACATTGTTTTCATCTGGACTGAAATCAGGGGTATCACCGGCAGGGATGGTATCTAAGGCCAGCAGCAGATCGGGCTTAACCTGTATAGAGGCGGCAGCAGCTCCACGCAGCCCTATCTCCTCCTGGAGTGTAAAGGTGGCTACCAGTCGACCGGCAAAGGAGTCCAGTTGGGCCATGGCTTCCAGCAGTACAGCACAGCCCAGTCTGTTGTCTAAGGCACCACCACAGATCAGCTTTTCATTTGTAAAGGTCTCAACAGGACTGATAAGGGTAAAGGGTGTGCCGATCTCAATCCCCATCCCCTTTACCTCTTCTCTTGAGCTGGCGCCCACATCAAGGTAGAGTTCCTTGAGGGGAGGGGACTTTCTCTTTTCCTCCGGTGCTTGAAAGTGTCCTGAACGGCAACCAATAACACCAAAGTGTTCTCCTACCTGAACCTTCCTTCCCGGCAGCTGGCTGTCGATTAGACCTCCCTGTTTTTCGATCTTCAGGTAGCCATCTTCGCGGATATATTTAATCAGGCC
>CAZXKH010000273.1:0-3528 GCA_964641385.1 uncultured Clostridia bacterium
GATTGTTTTAAGATAAATCTCCTTCTCACTTAGTTGTTGCAATGTTTCATGGAGTTGAATTTGCCCTGCTATTAGCTCCCCCATACGTGATATGAAATCAAGGTATTGTCTCTGTCGCTTTAATAGTTGTCTTCTTTGCTCTTCATCAAAACTAACCAAACTTATAGTCCCGATAACCTGGCCATTGATGTTTATTGAACATATTAGAGCAGCAGTATAAAAACATTTATCCAGCAGTTTGCAATCCTTGCATATTAAATGCTTGCCCGGTTCTTCAATGGCCATACTTAACCCGTGTTTAGCTACATGCATAGACACATGTGAAGAGCTCTGCTTTATGCCAATATGACTTCTAATACGGCCTGTAGCTCCTATAGATACGAAATTATTATCCATTATTTCCACATCAAAGATGAGAGCAGAAGAAATTGCCTCTGCTATCTCCTGAACCACTTCCTGGATTTTCATTAATCTGCTTTTTTCCTTAACCTTAAACACCCCCTCATGCTGATAGGTCACCAAATTCTAATTATGGAGGGTATTTAAATCAAAAAATGCATCCCCAATCCTATTTATGAAACAGGATTATTTATACCCTTTACCCCTATCTTACTCAGAAAATCGTAAGCTGTCAAGGCATGTACCTTGGATACAACAATTAAGTCATCAATTCTTACATACTCATTTGCCTTGGCCATGTTGTTAGGCTGTGGACCATAAACAAAACCTGGAACACCTCTTAAACGAAAAAACCGCAAATCAGTGCCTCCCAGACAACAGGCTGCTACGGGTAGAACCCCGATTATATCCTGAACATTTTCCTGTAATATGCTAAAGGCTGGATGAAAAGGATCAGAATAATTCGGGTTACGGCTATGGCGTACTGCAAGATCGATATTATCATAACCAGCAGCTATCTGCTTTAATTCAGCAAGAACCTCATGGTGGCTAAATCCCAAAGGAGTTCTAATATCAACAAGGGCTTCAGCTTCATCAGCAACGATACTATCCTTTCTGCCCCCCCGGATTATACCGATATTGAAGGTAATCCTTTTTAAATAATCCGGGCCTTCAGGGCCATAGGCCTTGATAATAGCAGGTGATGCTTCCTTCAACAATTCAACAATGTCTTCTGGTGGAGTTACCTCTCTCCCATGTAAAGCATCCTGTGCAGACTGCAGGAAATCAATGAGCTGAGATATTGCGCTCTTTCCCCGCCAGGGAGAACCTCCATGACCGCTTACACCACGAACAGTAATAGTTGGTCTGGTGGCACCTCTTTCAGCAAACCTTATATTATCTAATCCTGATGGTTCAGCATTCAAGACTACATCTCCAATAACCTGGGGGCAGTTATCAACAATATATTCTGCCCCATACCTGGCACCTGTTTCTTCATCAGAGAAGAGAGTTAATACTATTTCTCCTTTAAGATATTCCTCTAACTCAGATAACACTAAAAAAGCTGTCACTAGAGAGGATATACCCCCCTTCATATCTGTAGAGCCACGCCCGAAAATACAGCCATCCTTTATCTTTCCACTAAAGGGATCTAACTGCCATTCCTCCCTTGGCATTAAACCAAAATGATCTAGATGGCCGTTAAGTATAATTCTCTTGCCCCCTGGTTTGCCTATGGAAGCAATAAGGTTGGGATGTCCGGTTAGAGGTTCAACAATCTCATAGGAAATATTATTCTCATCCAATATAGCAGATATAATATCACAGACCTTAGTTGTAGTGCTACTGGGATCTGTTTCCCGATCAATGCTAGGAGTTTGAACTAATTTTTGACATAACCGGATTGTCCAGTCACGTTTTTTTTCAATCTTACGTAGAATTCTTTTTTTGATATTATTCAACTCCTGTACCTCCTTGTCTATCTACTCAGAGTATGTTGCTTAATTGTACAAAAAAAGAAACAATTAAAATTCAGCCTGAAATCCTTGATTGGTTGTGCTTATCTAAAAGAAGAAACTATCCTTGTTAAGCAGTCTCTTATATTCCCTGGAAGAGTCTCTGGTTTATGTTCAGAAATAATATTATCTATTCTACTGGAGGCTCTCTCTGAAAAACATTTCATTCCTTTCTTAGTCCACTGCTCAAAGGACTGTCTCTCAAATAGATCAGAGTACCAGTGAACTTTAAAGTGCTGACAGGTATGCTCAGTATCAATAAAATCTCCCTCAGGCCCTATTTCATTGATGAGATTCAGGGCCAGAGTTTCATCATTTATTGCTGGAGTATTAATATAGTGGTCTATCCAGCCGGCTAGCTCATTACAGAGGACAAGTTGTAGAAATGAATATGTAAACCCCTGCTCTAAATAACCCATATCATGGATTAAATGACCCCCTGACAATACCCCTGTCATTAAGGTAAGAGCTGCTTCAGCAGTACTCTGCTGGTCCAGTGTTTTAGAATCAGTAACCCCCCCAATATTCCAGTTTGGCAATTGATAGTAATGAATCATCTCATGCCCGATGCCTGCAGCAGGGTTGGCATAGGGACTGACCATTGTCTTAAAATCAATTGATGTACCGGTAACACCAGAAGCAATAAAAGGTGTTCCCGGATTTTTTAGCTGTGATAGAACCAAACCTGCAAACATTCCTGCCAGGCCAACAACAGTAGTAGCTGCAGGAGTCACAGGAGCTGTTAATCCCCCTCTGGCTCCAGGTGCATAGATTACTGGCAACTTCTTTTCTGCACAGTATAGCAATTTTTGCAGGGACTCTTTATTATGCTTTAATCCGCTTACTGGATTAACCAGACAGATAAGAAAGGGGTTGTTTATTAACTTATCCTCTCCACCAGCTACAGCTGCCCCCATTTCAAAAACAGATCTTGCCCCCTGATAATCATATGAAACAAAAACAAGAGGCTTAATTGTATTGTTTATCATAACCTCCATCTGATAACCATCGGCAAAGCTCTGCTCAACATCATCAGGGTAAACCATAGACATAACAAAATCCACCCGATCTAAATAGTCACAAAGGATTGTACCTTCTTTAACATCTTCTAATACTGGCTTTCTTCGCTGACCTGTCCTGTGATCAATGATAAACATACAATCAGAACCAGGACCATAATAATAATTATTGGTCCCTAAAATCAGCTTCTCCTCACACAGTCGATCAAAAATAGAAATTTGGCCTGGTGCTAGTTGTAGAGATTCTTCAACCAGTTTATGGGGAATATAAACCCGATTCCCATCTGAAACCCTTGCACCGGCCCTTTCCAGGAGGTCAACAGCTTCCTGCAGATGCAATCTAACTCCTGTTCTTTCTAAGACCTCCAGAGTTGCATGGTGTATCTGTCTAAATTGCTTGTCTGTTAAACGAGAAAATCCCAAATAATTATTACCCATTTTTTCAGGATAACTATCGCACATGCATCTTCACTCCCTGCTCCAATAATAATACTAACTCTAATCAATCAATTACAAAGCCCTTATGAATACAATAAAGAAAAATGATTTACTGTTTATCTTTATCAGGGGAAGAATCACTCAGGATTTTTCAA
>CAZXKH010000274.1:0-3504 GCA_964641385.1 uncultured Clostridia bacterium
ATCCCTTTAGAAATAATGGTAGGGGAGCAGGGAAATATTTGAGAAGACTAAAGGGACTGTCTGGTATAGAAGCCTTTAACGGCAACACCCTATCAGATCTGAATTATAGAGCCTATCAGCTTGGACTTGAAATGTCTATTCCATGTCTGGGAGGGAGTGATGCACATCATTTAAGTGATATCGGACGTTTCGCCAGTATAGTGCCTGATGAAATTAACAGCTTAAGTGGTTTTATTGGAGCCATAAATAACGGGCGAATCCTTCCGGTTAAAAGAGAAAATGGCACCTATATGGAATTATCTTTAGCAAATCTGAATAATAAATGTGCTGAAAAACTAAAAGCTATGTAATTAAGTATCCTGGCTGATCGATAACAAAAAAATATGAAGAATTGTAAATCAAATTATACGAGGAGTGGAGAATCTTGCAGAGCTTTGTTAACAAAAAAGTTATTTTTTCTTTATCCCTGTTAATATTAGTTTTAGGAGCAATATCTTACTCTGAAGCAGCCAGTTATAACCAGGCACCCATGTTACAGGAACTGGTTGATAAGGACCAGCTGCCAGATGTTGAACAAAGACTTCCTCAAAACCCATTAGTAATTGAAACTCAACATGAAATAGGAGAATATGGTGGAACCTGGAGGAGAAGCTCAACCAGTGAAAGCTGGGATTTTGTTAGGGTAACAATGTATGGACATTCTCTCATCCGTTATGTAGATGATGCTTTACATATAGCCCCCAACCTCCTGGAAAGCTGGGAAGCAAATGAAGATTACACAACCTGGACTCTAAATATCAGAGAAGGTGTCAGATGGTCAGATGGTGTCCGTTTTAATACTGACGATATTATTTTTTGGTGGGAAGATATGGTGCTCAACGATGGCCACCCTGACTCAGTAGTACCCATGACCAACGTAGGTGGCGAACCAATGAGACTGGAAAAAATTGATGACTTTACACTCAGGGCCCACTTTGCTGGACCAAACATCTCCTTTGCTGAATTTCTTGCCCTCTGGCCCAATGCAGGTATTGGTCCTCGAATGATAGTACCTTCTCACTACCTAAAAGATTACCATCCTGATTACAGTGATTACGATAATTTTGATACCTTTCAGCAGAAGGAAGAATGGTGGATGAACATTGAAACACCAGTGCTAACTGCCTGGAAACCAGTGGAACAACTTACTGGTGAAAGACTAGTGATGGAGCGTAACCCCTATTATTATGCTGTAGATGAAGAGGGAAACCAACTTCCTTATATTGATAGAGTTGTTGTTGATTATGTAGAAGACATTGAAGTAATAAAATTAAAAGCAATGCGTGGAGAGCTGGATATGCAGGTTAGACCCTATTTGGATCTTTCAGACCTGGCCATGCTCAGAGATAACGAAGATGATTACGGATTTGAAGTTATCCTCTGGGGAGGCGGTTCAGGTAGTGGGCCAATGTATTCACCCAACAGAAACCATCGTGACCCTGCCAAAAGGGATCTCTATAAAAAGCCTGAATTCCTACGGGCACTCTCCCATGCAATAAACAGATCTCGGATACAGACTATGGTATACTATAATACAGGCTATCCCACAACTGGTACATTCAGCCCCAACACTCCTCATATTCACCGCACTGAAGAGGTAAAGGAAGCATGGGAAAAATGGCGCGATCTGGGAGTAGAATATCTGCCTGAAAAATCCATGGAACTCCTTGATCAGATAGGGGTTGTTGACTTAGATAATGATGGCTGGAGGAACCTGCCCAATGGTGAGGAGTTAGTCTTAAGAATTGATCTGCCAGCATCTGATGCAACAACAGAATTGGTGAAAGAAGACTGGGAAGCCATTGGACTAAAAACTATAATCAATCCCACCCCATCCACTCAGCTTGCTGTAATGCACAGAAAAGGAGAAACTGATGTTAGGGGGGGCTGGGAAATGGGAGGAGTCCCAAGTACCCTGCTGCGTCCACACTGGTTGGTGCCCATTTATAATGAAAGGTATGCACCCCTCTATGGCAGCTGGTATCATGCTGAACTGGAATCAAAAGCCGATACAGAGGCTGATGTTGATCCATGGGAACGCACTCCACCAAGAAAGAAACCACCGGAGGGAAGCCCTGTAGATCAGCTGCAAAAAACATATAACAGGATGCTAGAGAGTTCATCTGCAGAGGAAGTAGAAATGTTAGTTGCAGAGATTATTAATATTTATGTGGAACATGGGCCCTTCTATATAGGTACCGTAGCAAATACTCCACGACTGGTAATTGTCAGTGATAGAATGAAAAATGTACCCCGTGGTGAAGAGTTAAGACTGGGAGGCTGGGTGAACCCCTGGGTCTTTGTCCAACCTGGAATGATGAACCCCTGCCAGTTCTATATTGCAGATTAATGGTTTAAGTTAAGTGGTAGAATTATATTCACAAATATAGGGCATCGGCCTAAGGCTGGTGCCCTATAGGAGGTTAACGACTTGTATTCCTTTCTTCAAAAACGTTTACTGTATATGCTGGTAACACTGATACTTGTCTCCATCATTGGTTTCATAATCATTAATCTTCCACCGGGTTCTTTTCTGGATTTTTACATGGGAGAGCTGGAAGCTCAGGGCACAGAAACATCACTGGAACAGATCAGACACCTGGAAAGGCGTTATAACTTAAATGATCCTGTTTTTATCCAGTACTTCAGATGGATTTCTGGATTTATTAAAGGTGATTTTGGGCAGTCCTTCTTATACAACAGGCCAGTGGGTGAGATGATCTTCAGCCGGCTGGGTTATACAGTATTAATCTCCAGTCTAACACTACTCTTTACCTGGTTAATTGCTCTACCAATAGGCATCTATTCAGCAGTCAACAAACATACAGCTGGAGACAATATATTTACATTTATTGGATTTTTGGGCCTCTCGATTCCAAATTTTTTGTTGGCACTAATCTTTATGGTTATTGCAGCACTGGTTTTTAATCAATCTGTGGGAGGATTGTTTTCGGAAGCCTATAGAGATGCAGGCTGGAGCATAGGAAAGCTGCTGGATCTGTTAAAACATCTGTGGATACCAGTAATAGTTGTTGGAACTGCAGGGACAGCATCTTTAATAAGAATAATGCGGGGAAACCTGCTGGATATTTTAAACCAACAATATATTGTTACTGCCAGAGCCAAGGGATTGTCGGAACGAATTGTGATCTATAAACATGCCGTTAAGAATTCCCTCCATCCACTAATTATGCAGCTGGGTATGAGCTTTCCGACAATTATTTCTGGAACAACAGTGGTAGCAATAGTTCTCAGTCTGCCAACCATTGGACCGCTCTACTACAGGGCTCTTAACGCTCAGGACATGTTTCTGGCTGGAACACTGCTGATGTTTATGTCAATCATGCTGGTTATTGGCAACCTCCTGGCCGATATAATGCTCATGCTTATCGATCCCAGGATTAGGTATGATTAAGTTAACTACTCGGCAATGAATTACCGAGCTTCGCAGTCACATAATCTTAT
>CAZXKH010000275.1:0-3487 GCA_964641385.1 uncultured Clostridia bacterium
AATAATAGAACGGGGCATTTAGTATGGGAGGAGATGCAAAAAAGAGAATGATTATTAGGCCCCAATGTCCCGCTGGGATATCATCAGAAGGATGAAAAACTATTTATGTCGAAATAATAAATGTGCGGATGGGAAGGTAAGTCCTTCTAACTATATTGCCTTATAACCCGAGCAATATACTGACTGCAGTGCTCTGGTGCATAACTGAATGTTAATCTTTTATAGAGTCACACAGGACAGAATAAGCCACTAATAGGTTGTTCTACCAGTTGTCCTTTTTAAACTGAGTCCTACAAGGAGTCCTATGCCATGGAGGTAATGTTTTCAGGCAGATAATATATTTCTGCTATGGTGCTGCTTTAATTAGGAGAAAAATATGAATCCAATGCTATCTAGTTTTAAAAAAGTAGTTTTAATTATTATTGGTACACTGGCTTTAATTATAGGGATCTTGGGGCTTATTATTCGTCTTTTACCCACAACTCCCTTCCTTCTATTAAGCAGCTGGTGTTATGTTAGAAGCTCCGAAAAGATCAATCAAAAATTGGTAAATAGTAAGCTATACCAAAAGTATATGAGTAACTATATTGAAAGAAAGGGGTTCCCTCTGAAAACAAAGCTCATAATTTTAGCATGGGTTTGGGCAATTATTTTGGTAATAATTTTTACCGCACAAAGTCCTTCTATAAAGATTATTGCCATGATACTGGGGGTCTTTAAAACCCTGTTTTTTGTATTTGTGATCAATACCATTAGATAACCTCTATGGTTTCTTGGCTGATACTATCTTGACGTATTTTCTTTACTGGGTTATAATTAATACATAATAATAATTAGTATTATCTTTTCAGTACTGTATTAGATCACATCTGAAACATCTCTGGATTTAATAATTATGCTTGGTGTTGCTTGATTTCTCCTTTATGAGTCCAGCTAAAGGATGTTTAACGGTTATTTTATTCATTTTGATCATAGAACGCATTGTCTTTATTAGTCTCAGCAGTAGGCAGTATTTTTTAACTGTCTTGGATAAGGACTCAAATATCAAAGGGAGGTTTTTTAATGAGTAAGGAAAGAAAATGTCCTGTAACAGGATCAAAAACAGATAGTCATGCTATTCAGGAGACAACAAACCGTGATTGGTGGCCAGACAGGTTGAAGCTTGATATTCTTCATCAACATACCCAGAAGTCGAATCCAATGGGCTCTGAATTTAGTTATGCGGAAGAGTTTAAGAAGCTTGATTTAGAAGCAATAAAAAAGGATCTGTATGATCTAATGACAGACTCTCAGTCCTGGTGGCCAGCTGACTGGGGTCATTATGGTGGATTGTTTATTCGTATGGCCTGGCATAGTGCTGGAACTTATCGTTTATTTGATGGCCGTGGTGGTGGGGGTACTGGAAATCAGCGTTTTGCACCGCTTAATAGTTGGCCGGATAATGTTAATTTAGATAAAGCACGAAGGCTTTTATGGCCAATTAAAAAAAAGTATGGGAATAAAATATCCTGGGCTGATCTGATGATACTTGCAGGAAACTGTGCTCTAGAATCAATGGGTTTTGAAACACTTGGATTTGCTGGAGGTCGTGAGGATATCTGGGAACCAGAAAAGGATATATACTGGGGAAAAGAAGATGAGTGGCTTGAAAATAAGAGGTATAGTGGTGAAGGAGAATTAGAAGATCCTCTTGCTGCAACTCAAATGGGACTTATTTATGTTAACCCAGAGGGCCCAGATGGGAATCCAGACCCGATAGCTTCAGGCAAAGATGTTAGAGAGACCTTTGCTCGTATGGGTATGAATGACGAAGAAACAGTAGCATTAGTTGCAGGTGGGCATACATTTGGAAAGTGTCATGGTGCTGGGGACCCATCATTACTGGGACCAGAGCCAGAGGCTGCCCCCTTAGAGGAACAAGGCCTTGGTTGGGTTAATGAATATAAAACAGGTAAGGGAGAGCATACAACAACAAGTGGAATAGAAGGTGCCTGGAAACCAGAACCATATAAATGGAATACTGGTTATTTGGAAATGCTCTTAGAATATGAGTGGGAATTAGTTGAAAGTCCAGCGGGAGCGAAACAATGGCTCGCCAAAGATGTCAGAGAAGAGCATATGATACCTGATGCTCATAACCCTAAAAAGAAGCAAAGACCAATGATGACTACAGCAGATTTATCTTTAAAATTTGATCCAATATATGAACCGATAGCTCGTCGTTACTATAATGATCCAGAAGCATTTGCAGATGCTTTTGCTAAAGCCTGGTTTAAATTAACTCATCGTGATATGGGTCCAAAATCCAGATATCTGGGGGAAGAAGTTCCAGAAGAAAACTTTGTCTGGCAGGATCCACTTCCTGCTGCAGATTACGAATTGGTTAATGAAAGTGATATAAAAGAACTTAAGCAGAAGATTCTTGCTACAAAACTTTCTATATCAGAGCTTGTTTCTACAGCCTGGGCATCAGCATCAACATTTCGTGGGTCTGATAAACGTGGAGGCGCAAATGGTGCCAGAATTAGACTTAAACCTCAGAGGGCATGGGAAGTAAATCAACCTGAACAATTAGATAAAGTATTGAAGGTTATGGAAGAAATTCAGAAAGAGTTTAATCAATCTCAAAGAGAGGGCAAGAAAATTTCATTGGCAGACTTGATAGTATTGGGTGGATCTGCAGCAATTGAAAAGGCTGCTAAAGATGCAGGGCATGACGCAGTTGTTCCATTTTTACCAGGAAGAGTGGATGCTTCACAGGAAGAAACAGATGTTGAGTTTTACTCATTGATTGAACCAGAAGCAGATGGATTCCGTAACTATACCAGAACTAAATACTCTGTACCTCCAGAAGAGATGTTGATTGATAAAGCACAATTACTAACTCTTACTGCACCAGAGATGACAGTATTAATTGGAGGTATTAGAGTGTTAAACGCTAACTATGAAAACTCACAACATGGTGTATTTACAAAACAACCTGAGAAATTGACTAATGATTTTTTCTTGAATCTGCTTGATATGTCAACTGTTTGGGAGCCAGCTTCATCTGACAAAGATATTTTTGAAGGTAGAGATCGCTCAACAGGAGAGCTTAAATGGACAGGAACAAGAGTGGATTTAATCTTTGGTTCTGATTCACGGCTGAGGGCCATTGCAGAGGTATATGCATGTGAAGAGGCTGAGGAAAAATTCGTAGATGATTTCATATCAGCTTGGAATAAGGTAATGAACGCCGATCGTTTTGATTTAGCCGAATAAAGATATTAATAGACTGATCTGTATTATTGGAAATTTGCTGGAATATAAGCAGATTTGATATTAAAAAAAATACAACAAAGAATGGCCTGCAGTATTAATCTAAAAATGTCTTAAGAAAACTCCACCCTAATCAAAAATATGACTAGGGTGGAGTTGATTTGAGACGGCTTTAATTAAGGGGCGAGGGAGATTGACATCCTCCCCGTCCGTTCCTATCGTCACGAAC
>CAZXKH010000276.1:0-3481 GCA_964641385.1 uncultured Clostridia bacterium
CAGAACTGACCGAGAAGGAGAAGGCAAAGGGGCTGACCATGGAGGACAGCAGGGTGCGTAACCGGCTGGCCCGAGAAGGTATTGAGAAGTTGATAAAATCGGTTCCAGGGGCTTTGTACACCAGAAATGCTGCCGAGTTGATTACCCCTGGAAATATTGAAGACCATCTGGAAGTGGTGGCAGAGGCAGACTGGGTCATCGAGGCCATTATTGAGAACTTGGAGATTAAAGAGCAGCTGATGGACAGGATGGAGGAACATCTTGAGCAGGGGACAATTATCAGCAGCAATACCTCTGGTATCTCCATAGCTGAGATTGCCAGTCAGCTCTCAGAGGAGCACCGGCAGTCTTTTCTGGGGACTCACTTCTTTAACCCTCCCCGTTACATGAAGCTCTTGGAGATTATCCCTACAGAAGAGACTTCGGATCAGGTCCTCTCCTTTATGTGTGATTTTGGCAGGGAGGTTCTGGGCAAGGAAGTGGTGGTGACCAGGGATACCCCTAACTTTATTGCCAACAGAATAGGAGGCCTGTGTCTGGCCTCTACTGTTAGTACCATGTTCGAAAAAAGTTTATCTATCGAAGAGGTTGATGCTCTCACCGGAAGGCCCATGGGCCGGCCAAGTTCTGCTTCTTTTTTGACCATGGACATGGTGGGTCTGGATACCTTTTTACATGTGGCCAGAAACATCATAGAGCAGACGGATGATGAGCTGGAGCGAGAGCTTTATGAGATGCCTGACTTTGTGAAGGAGATGGAGGAGAGAGGCTGGCTGGGACAGAAGAGCGGTAAGGGTTTTTATGAGAAGATAAAGGATGAAGAGGGTAAGAGCCAGATTTTAACCCTTGATTATGAGGAGCTGGATTACAGGCCACAGGAGAAGGCGCGTCTTTCACTGCTGGATAAGATTAACAATATCTCCGGTTTTGGTGACAAACTAAGGGCTATGACCGAGGATGACAGCAGGGCAGGGAGCTTTGTCTGGCAGCACCTAAAGCATGTCTTACTCTTTACAGCGGATAAGCTGCCCGCAATAGCTGATTCTGTGCTTGATATCGATGCCTGTATGCGTTATGGCTATAACTGGAAGAAGGGTCCCTTTGAGGTCTGGGATGCACTTGGTGTTGAGGAATCAGTGGCCCGGATGCGCGATGAGGGTGAGAGTATACCCCGGGTTGTAGAGGAGATGCTCTCTCTGGGTGAGGGTTCCTTTTATCTGGAAAGGGAAGGCACCCGCTATTATTATGATTACCAGGAGCAGGAGTATAAAGAGCTGCCTGTTGATCCCCGGGTAATCGATTTACCTCGCTTAAAGAAAGAGGAAAGGGTAGTGCTTTCTAACCCCGGTGCTTCACTGATTGAGCTGGAGGATGGGGTTGTCTGTCTGGAGTTTACCTCTCCCAACAACTCTGTGGGAGAAGATGTGATCAGGATGGTAAATGACAGCTTAGAAGAGGTTGAGCAGAACTATCGGGGGATGGTTATTGGCAATCAGGGTCGTCATTTCTGTGTTGGTGCCAACCTGATGCTGCTCTTGATGGAGGCTCAGAGTGATAACTTCTTTGGCATAGAGCTGATGGTCAAGGAGTTTCAGCAGATGAATATGAGGATGAAGTACTTCTCCAAACCCATCGTGGCCGCTCCCTTTTCCATGACCGTTGGTGGGGGCTGTGAGATCTGCATGCATGCTCACCGGGTAAATGCTGCTGCTGAGACCTATATTGGTCTGGTGGAGCTGGGAGTTGGTTTGATACCAGCAGCCGGTGGGACCAAGGAGGTAGTTCTGCGCAGTATTGAGGGAGTGGAGTCGGTTGAGGATATGAACCTCCAGCCACTGGTAAACGAGGTCTTTGAGACAGTGGCCATGGGTAAGGTGGCCAAAAGTGCCAGAGAGGGTCAGGAGCTGGGGTTCTTGCGCCCGGATGATAAGATAACCCTTAATGACAGGTTTTTGATCGATGGTGCTCGACGGATGGTGGTGGCCATGGACCAGGAGGGCTTTGAACCACCGGTTAAAAAGAAGGTGCCTGTGCTTGGTGAAGATGGCTATGCTGTCCTGAAGCTGGGGGTCTACAACATGCGTGAAGGGAATTATATTTCCGAGTACGATCAGCACCTGGCTGAGAGTCTGGCCCGGATAATGACCGGAGGTCGGGTAAAGGCCGGGACCAGGGTGACAGAGGAGCACCTCCTTGAGCTGGAAAGGGAGGTCTTTATGAGCCTGATTGGTGAACCAAAGACCCAGGAGCGCATGGAACACATGTTGAAACATCGGAAACCATTGAGAAATTAGGAGGTATCGATGATGAGAGAAGCAGTTATTGTTGCTGCCAGAAGAACTGCTGTGGGTAAGGCACCCCGTGGAATCCTGAAAACTACCCGTCCTGATGAGATGGGTGCCAGGGTGCTGCAGGAAGTTTTGGCTTCCACCCCTGGTATTGAAGGGGAGGACATAGATGATGTGATTATGGGCTGTGCCTTTCCGGAGGCTGAGCAGGGGATGAATGTGGCCCGGGTGATGTCCCTTAGGGCCGGGCTGCCCAGCTCGGTACCCGGGATGACCGTTAACCGTTTCTGTTCATCCGGTCTTCAGGCTATTGCCCAGGCGGCCCGGATGATAGCCTGTGGAGGAGCTGATATTGTTCTGGCTGGTGGGGTGGAATCCATGAGCATGGTGCCCATGGGAGGCAACAAGATTGCTCCCAACCCCCATTTAATGGAGGATTACCCTGAGGTCTATCTCTCCATGGGGTTAACGGCCGAGAAGGTGGCAGAGAGCTACGGTATCTCCAGAGAGGATCAGGATCGCTTTGCCTTAAGAAGCCATCAGCGGGCAGCGGCTGCCATAGATGGTGGCAGCTTTGATGATGAGATCCTGCCCCTGGAGGTTGAGGTGCAGCAGGAGGATAATGGTTCATTTACAATGGATAGCATCCAGTTTACTGAGGATGAGGGTGTCAGGCGTGACACATCATTGGAGGCCCTATCAGGGCTTTCCCCTGCCTTTAAAGAGGGGGGAACAGTTACTGCCGGCAACTCCTCACAGACCAGTGATGGAGCGGCAGCAGTTGTTGTTATGTCTGCTGAGAGGGCAGAGGAGCTGGGATTAGAGCCCATGGCCAGCTTCCGTTCCTATGCGGTGGCAGGGGTTGAGCCGGAGGTAATGGGTATTGGTCCGGTGGAAGCAGTTCCCCTGGCTCTTAAGCAGGCGGGCCTTGAGTTAAAGGATATAGAGTTGATTGAGCTAAATGAGGCCTTTGCCGCTCAGTCACTGGCTGTTATCAGGCAGCTTGAGCTTGATGAAGAGCTGGTTAATGTTAATGGAGGGGCAGTGGCCCTGGGGCATCCCTTAGGCTGTACCGGTGCCAAACTGACAGTTACCATGCTGCATGAGCTGAAGCGACGCAATCTGAGCAGGGGTCTTGTTACCATGTGTATCGGTGGCGGAATGGGTGCTGCCGGGGTGCTGGTTAGAGAATA
>CAZXKH010000277.1:0-3462 GCA_964641385.1 uncultured Clostridia bacterium
ATTTATGGGCACCGGCAAGACCTCTACGGGGGAGGTGCTGGCAGAAAGGATCAATGCCTCCTTTGTTGATCTTGATCTTCTGATCGAAGAAGAGGCGGGGATGACTATACCAGATATTTTTTCCCGGGAGGGTGAGGCGGGTTTTAGGGATCGTGAAACTCAGGCTCTTTCAGCTGTGCTGTCCAATAAGGGACAGGTAATTGCCACTGGAGGAGGTGCAGTGCTGAGCAATAAAAACAGAAGAATGATGCAGAATAATGGCTTTATTATTCTGCTGGAGGCCAGTGTAAAGGTCATTATTCAGCGGGTTGAGTCCAGTGACCGCCCTCTGCTGCAGGTCCCCGATCCTGAGAGCAGGATCAGGCAGCTTTTGCAGGAGAGAAAAGAAGCCTATAGCTGTGCTCACTACAGGGTTGAAACCTCAGGCCTCACACCGGAACAGGTGGCTGAAACAATAATTAACAGAATGGGAGGAATACAATGGAGCAGGTAAAGGTTGACCTTGATAACAGGAGCTATCTAATAGAGATTGGATCAGATTTACTCAGCCGTCGCTGGGTCTATCCAGCCTGTGAAGAGAAAAGAAAACTATTGCTTATTTCCGATGAAAATGTCTATCCTCTTTACGGTGAAAAGGTTGAGGATGGTTTTCGTGATGCCGGCTGGGAGGTTCTTTCCAGAGTTATTGCTCCCGGTGAAGAGAGCAAGAAACTATCTAAGGCTGAGGAACTGTACCAGCTGCTCATCGATAAGGGCTTTGACCGCAGTAGTTCTATTGCTGCTCTGGGAGGGGGAGTGGTGGGTGATTTGGCAGGCTTTGTTGCCAGCACCTATCTGCGTGGGATTTCCTATTACCAGCTTCCAACAAGCCTGCTGGCTCAGGTTGATAGCAGTGTGGGGGGTAAGGTGGCAGTTAACCATCCCCGGGGTAAGAATCTCATCGGTTCCTTTTATCAGCCCAGGGGGGTCTTTATAGATGTTTCTACTCTCAGGACCCTCTCTCAGAAACAGGTCTCCTCGGGCCTGGCTGAGGTAATAAAATACGGTATGATCTGGGATCATGGTTTCTTTCTCTTCTGTGAAGAGAAAATGGACAGGTTGATGGAGCTGGAGTCGGTTACAATGGCCCTGGCAGTTAAAAGGTGCTGTCAGATTAAGGCTGAGATTGTTTCTCATGATGAAGAGGATCGGGGGCTGAGAACCATTCTCAATTATGGCCATACACTGGGTCATGCCCTGGAGGCTGCCTATGGTTATGGCAGGTTGAGCCATGGTGAGGCTGTGTCCATTGGTATCTCCTTTGCTGCCGGCCTGGCCTGCAGAATGAATTTGTTAGATGAAGAACTGGTGGACAACAAGAGAGCACTTTTACGAAGGGCAGGGCTGCCTGTCAGCTTTAATGATGCTTCGGTGGAGAAGGTTATGGGTTATCTTCAGCAGGATAAGAAGCGACAGGGTCAGGATATCCCCTTTGTGCTGCCAGTTGGTAAGGGTAAGGTCAGGCTTTTTAAAGATATAGAAACTGACTTCCTGGAGGATTCACTGCAACGTTTTTTCTCCGGTGGTGAGGAGCAGTGATTCTGGTTTTACATGGTCCCAACCTCAATCTTCTGGGAACAAGGGAGACCGATGTCTATGGACTGATAAAATTGGAGGAGATCAACCTTCAGTTGCAGGAGAGAGCCAGGCAGCTGGGAATGCAGCTGGAAATATTGCAGAGCAACTATGAAGGGCAGCTGGTGGAGGCCATTCAGGAGGCAGAGGAGAGGGGTTTTAAGGGTATTCTTATTAACCCCGCTGCTCTTACTCATTACAGTATTGCCCTGCGTGATGCGCTGGCTGCCACTGGATTGCCGGCCATTGAAGTTCATTTGAGCAATGTGGATGCCAGAGAGGATTTTCGCCGGCATTCAGTTACTGCTCAGGTTGTTCGGGGAAAGATTACTGGTCTGGGTGCAGACAGCTATCTGCTGGGTCTAATGGGTCTCTACCGGTTAATATCAGAGGAAGGAAAGGATTATAATGGAAGAGAGAGTTAATAGACTGAGAGAAATAATGGCAGAAGAGGAACTGTCGGCCCTGATGGTTACCAGCATCATTAATGTCCGTTATCTTTCGGGTTTTACCGGTTCATCCGGATATCTGCTGGTAACTCCAGAAGAATACCTGTTAATGACCGATTCCCGTTATCTAAAACAGGCCAGAGAGGAAGCTCCAGGCTGCAGGCTTGTAGACCATGGAGAAAAAAGGCTGGATTCCCTTAGAGAGGAACTGGATAGGTTGGGACTTGACAGCTTAGCCTTTGAGGCCCAGCATTCCAGCTATGCAGAGTATGAACGATATCGTGATGGTCTGGAAGAGATTAGCCTTACTCCTGTGGTTGGACTGGTGGAGCGTCTCAGGGCAAAAAAGGATGAGCAGGAACTTCATTTGCTACGGAAGGCTGTTTTACTGGCTGACAAAGCCTTTGCTCATATCTGCAGTTATATTGAGCCCGGTCTTACTGAGAGGGAGGTTGCTCTGGAGCTGGAGTTCTTTATTAGAGAGGCGGGAGCTGAGGGCCTGGCCTTTCCAACCATTGTTGCCTCCGGGCCCAGGGGAGCCATGCCCCATGGCAGGGCTACAGATAAGAGGCTGGAACAGGGAGAGATGGTAACCATGGATTTTGGGGCCTGCTATCAGGGCTATAATTCTGATATAACCAGGACCCTTGTTCTGGGAGAGCCCACTGAGAAACAGAGAGAAGTATACAGCCTGGTACAGAGAGCACAGGCAGCAGCCAAAGAAGGGATGCAGGCGGGTATTCCCTGCCAGGAGGCAGATGCCCTGGCCCGTGACATTATCTCCGATGCAGGTAAGGGGCACTATTTTCGCCACAGTCTGGGCCATGGTATTGGTCTGCAGGCCCATGAAGCACCAAGAATCTCTTCCAGAGAGGATAGGGTACTTGAGGAGGGAATGGTTGTTACTGTAGAGCCCGGTGTTTATATTCCGGAATGGGGTGGAATCAGGATTGAAGATATGGTCCTTGTCTGTGCTGAGGGGGTTGAGGTATTAACATCTGCTCCCAGGGAACTTATTACTATCTAGGAGGTATTCCTTTGTGAAAATATCTACCAGTGATTTTAATACCGGTCTGACCATAGAAATGGATGGTGAGGTCTACACCATAGTTGATTATCAGCACTCTAAATCCGGTCGTGGTGGGGCCTTTGTGCGGACCAAACTTAAAAATGTAGAGAATGGTAATATAGTAAAAAAGACCTTTCAGTCAGGGGATAAGGTTTCTAAGGCCTATGTAGAGAAAAAGCCCTATCAGTATCTCTACCGTGATGGAGATGATTATATCTTTATGGATAAAGAGACCTATGAACAGATTCCTCTGAGAGAGGATGATCTGGGAGATGGTATCAAATATTTAAAGGATAATATGGAGTTGAAGCTGCTTATCTATGAAGGAAG
>CAZXKH010000278.1:0-384 GCA_964641385.1 uncultured Clostridia bacterium
ATTTAGGGATTACTTTTTCTTGAGGACAATAGAGATCTGTAATGAAAATAAAGTTCCCTTTAAAATCCATGCATCCTTTGGGGAATCCAATATAAATCCGATTAATAACAATCCTCTTTTTCTTAAAGATATAATCGATAAATATAAAACAGAGCCAGTTAAGTTTGTTCTTGTCCATGGTGGATATCCCTATGATTTTGAGGCCAGCTATCTGGCTGCCATGTACCCAAATGTTTACATGGATATATCTCAGACAGTACCCTGGTTAATGTATGGCGGCGAGGAAATAATTAAGAAACAACTCGATATGGCACCATAATAAAATAATATGATTGGTTCTTATAGTTTTACAATTAAATAAAATATAAGTAAATCATAACAGTA
>CAZXKH010000278.1:394-3435 GCA_964641385.1 uncultured Clostridia bacterium
TATGTTTGGTTCTGATGGTTTTACTGTTCCAGAAATTTGCTGGTTTGGTGCACTGGAGGGAAAACGACTTCTCAATAAAGTTTTGAAAGGATTACAGGGCATATTATCTTCTGAAGAAATACAGGAGGTGGCTGAAAAAATCCTGTATAAAAATGCGAAAAAAGTATTTGACCTGGATTGAAATTTACATCATCTTTCAAACATTACTAGTTTTTTACTTCCTGTTTTTTTTGCATTGTGCTACTAAGTTAATTGAAATATTTTAGGATATAGTGAAAATGGAGGGAGTATGATTTTTAACCAAAGGGCCTGGATTGAAATATCTGAAGCAGCAATAATTCATAATACAAAGCAGATAAGAAGCTGTATAAAGGATGATACTGATTATATGGCTGTTATCAAAGGTAATGCATGGGGTTGTGGAGTACTACCTGCTGCCAGAATTTTTTCCAAATGTGGTGTTGACTGGATCGGGGTAACCAGGCTTGAAAATGGAGTAAAAATTAGAGATGCTGGAATTGATATTCCAATCCTTGTGCTCTGTGAGCTGCCTGCTTGTGAATTAAAGATAGCATTAAAATACGATTTCAGCTTAACTGTATGTAATTCTTCTACTATTGATTTTCTTAGTGCTCTGTCTAAGGAGCTGGATAAGGAAGTAAGAGTACATCTTAAGATAAACACCGGTTTAAACAGATGGGGCGCCAAGCCATTTATGGTTGATGACTGTATTAAAAGGATAAACCGAGATCCACATCTTAGTCTCGATGGAATTTTCAGCCATTTTTTAAGTGCAGATAAAGAGAACAAAAAAGAAGAAGTGCAGAAACAGTTTCAAATTTTTAATACTCTGCTGGATAGAATTAGTGATAAGGGTATTGATATTAAATATAAACATATTGCCAATACACCAGCTACTATAGCCTATCCAGAAACACAACTTGATCTGGTCAGAATCGGAGTGGGAAATTATGGAGTGTATCCCGGTCCTCATTTAAAACCATTGATTAATCTAAAACCAGTAATTTCATTAAAGGCTGAAGTAGCGCATATTAACCAGGTAAAAAGTGGTGAAAGAGTAGGGTATGGAGGAGTCTATAAGCCAGAGAAAGATACTAACATTGGTATTTTATCCCTTGGGTACTCTGATGGATTACCATACAGTATGGTGGGCAGTAAGGTGCTAATTAATTCTTATCAATGTAGTGTTGTAGCGGGAGCTATGGATGTTTTTTTCATCGATCTAAAGGACTATGATATAGATCTTGGAGATGTAGCTGTTATTGTAGGCAAGGAAGAATCTAGTTCAATTATATTAGATAAAGTCGTAGCCAGCTGCAATCGTGGTAAAGAAGAATTCTTGGCTCAGCTTAGTCCAAAGATAGAAAGGGTAGTTATTTGAGTTAAAATGGCAGGAGGAGGCTAGTTGATCAATGCTTGATTTCAAACAGCTAAAAGATGATGGGAAAGAGATAGCTAAAAAATTAGTAGATGTGCGTCGTAAAATACATCAATATCCTGAACTGGGTTTAAAATGTACCAAAACTGCTGCTCTGGTAGAAGAAAAGCTCAGCCAACTGGGGCTAGAAGTTAAAACTGGTTATGCCACTACTGGTATCGAAGCCATGCTCTGGGGACAGAAAAGAAAGCCGGTTATTGCGGTTAGAGCTGATATGGATGCACTTCCAATAGAAGAAGAAACTGGTTTGCCCTTTAGTTCAAAGGAGAAGGGCAAGATGCATGCCTGTGGTCATGATGGTCATGTTGCTATTGTTTTGGGAGTGGCTGAAATACTCAGCCATTACAGGGATCAATTACCTGGTTCGGTTAAATTCATTTTTCAACCAGGTGAAGAGTATCCCGGGGCAGCAAAAACAATGATTGAAGAAGGTATACTGGAGAATCCTGAGGTTGATGCTATGATATCAGGCCATATCTTTCCCGGTATTGAGAGTGGTACCCTTGGTGTCAGGTTTGGGGCTCTGACAGCAAGAAATGATGAATTTACCGTGTCAATTAGAGGCAGTGGTGGACATGGGGCTCATCCAGATAAGACTCAGGATCCCGTGGTTGCTTCTTCGATCTTTATTTTGAAGCTACAGTCTATAGTATCCAGAATTGTTGATCCTGTAAGTCCAATAGCAGTAAATGTTGGTGAAATATCTGGAGGAGGTGGTCATAATGTAGTTCCCAAAGAAATTAAGCTCAAAGGAACAATAAGATCTATAGATCAGAAGAGTAGAGAAAGGGCAATGAATCAAATCAAGAAATTTCTAGAGGGTATTAAGGTTGCTTATGATCTTGAATATGATCTAAAACTGGTTGCTGGTGAACCTGTTCTCTACTGTGATGATCAGCTGACCCGTGTTTGCAGGGATAGCCTTCAACAGGTTTTAAAAAAGGACAAGATAAAAGAAATTCCGAATCCTTCTCTGGGATCTGAGGATTGTGCCTTTTTTTCAGAAGAAGTTCCTGTTGTATATTTCCGCTTTGGCTCTTATGATCAAAAACAGGGGTATGTCCGTGAGCTGCATACTTCAGAATTTGATTTTGATGAGGATATACTACCTTATAATGCCAGTTTAATGTCCTATGTTGTTTCTGTCTTAATCCATCATTTCCGTGAGGGGTGAAAAAAATGAACAATCAGGAGCTTATTGATGAGGATGCCAGAATGATATGTGATTCAATCAAGATCAGGTTGGCTCCCATGGTAGCAGAAAGAGGTAAAGGTAGCTTCCTCTTTGATGCAGAGGGAAACAAATATCTTGATTTTACTGCTAACTGGGCAGTGGCCAATACAGGCTATTCTCATCCCAGGGTGCTTGAGGCAATCTCTGAACAGGCCGAGAAAAATACTTTTGCTTCTTACTGTACTGTTATTTCCAGGCCAACTGTTGAGCTGGCTCAGAAATTGACAGCATTAATGCCGGGAGACTTTGAAAAAAAGGTCTGGTTTGGTTTGTCTGGTTCTGATGCCAATGATTATATTAGTAAAATTATTCCCATGGCTACGGGAAGAAACAGAATTGTAACTTATT
>CAZXKH010000279.1:0-3429 GCA_964641385.1 uncultured Clostridia bacterium
GGAAGAAAACATTAGGACTCGCCTCCCCTCCTAGCAACCAGTCCCAGTCGGCCCAAATTGTCACTGACCTGCCTGGTAAGGTAACTGTAATAGATGTTATTTTGAGCAACCTTGGCCATCTCAGCATCGATATCGACATTGTTCTGATCATTGCGCCAAATAGTATTGTTAAATTCGGTCATCCTGGCCGGAAAAGGCCTATCATCTCCAGGTAAATGACCAACATGAGTCCTGTTGAGGGGCAAACGCTCCCTGGCCTCAGCCAGCATCTGATCAAAGGTAACATCCTGCCTCTTATAACCGGGCGTCTCAGCATTGGCAACATTATTCGCCAGCAGTTTATGGCGCTCTGCAGAATAATCCAGACCTCGTGTCAAAAGATCAACCGTCTGGCCAAAGATAGGCATACCAATTCCTCCCCTCCATAAAATTATAAGACCTACCAAAGAGCAGCAGGCCTTGCTGGAATAAGCAAACCTTCTTCCTCCCGGCAGCCGAACCACCTTAATACCTTCATTTCCTGAAGGAATTTTAGGTTTCATGCTTTGCGAACCTGTCTTTCAACAGGTGTGCCATTTCACGAGAAATATGTAACATAAGGTAATATGTCTGTATTCTGCTAGCAGATCCAAATAACTTATTTTATATACATAATAACACATATTACAAGGACAGTCAAGATAATATTTAATAAATCTTTAAAAAAAGTTTTAAATACCTGCTGTTAAGCTAATAATCTTTGCGACCCTCTTCCTCCATATTGAAAAATTAGATTCTCCGACTAATTTCATGTACCTTTACCATAATAACATAAAGATTGATCTCAGGCAACAAAAAATAAAAAGAAAATAAAAAAATAAAAATAAAGAAATGAAAATAAAGAAATGAAAATATAAAAAAACCCCGGCCGTAAAGCCAGGGTTTTTAAGTCTATCTACAGTTTTACAACATTCTCGGCCTGTGGACCACGGTCGCCCTCAACAATTTCGAATTCTACTTCCTGTCCGTCCTCGAGAGTCTTAAAACCTTCCTCCTGAATGGCAGAGAAGTGAACAAATACATCTTCTTCCCCTTCTCTCTCGATAAAGCCGTATCCCTTTTCAGGATTAAACCATTTTACCTTTCCTTCGTAAATCACTTAAATAACTCCTCCTAAATAGATTGATACTTTAGAACCCGGTAAAGATTAAATATTTTCTCTACCGCAAATAACAATATCATAACCTGAAGTGCTTGTCAACACTTATTTCACTTATAGACATTTTTTTTATTCTCTTTCCCCAATAATCACTATCTTCTTTGCCAGCAGATAGTACCTTCACCAGCTCAAACTCTACCACTTGAAATCTTTATCCCCTTCTTATATCATTTACCCCTTACTTTCATCTCTCAGCCCAGTTAGAAAGTGATGATTATTGGTTTATGGACAAAGGAACTTAACCGGTTTCAAAAAAGAGGCTTCCATAAGCAGAGTTAAATATTGCCTCAGGCAAAAAAACAACTGGCAGGAGATAGAAAGAAACAGATATTAAATCCCGAAAGATTGATATAAGTCAGGCTTAACAGTAACTCCAGTGTTGATCAAGCTTCTTCCTGCCGGGTATGTAAAAATTTCTTTCAACGGGTTTTATTGTATTATTATCTATTTGCCTGGTATAATTGTATCCAGATAATAATAAATGATTGTTATTAAGTCCAATTTATTATATAATTAACCTGATGTTAGGAACCATTAATATCTTGAAAGGGGTTGAAGCTAATGCTGATCAAAGACTATATGAGCAGTGATGTAATTACTGTAACACCTGAGGATAATGTGGGTAAGGCCTTTGATCTTATGAGAGAACACTCTATACGACGTCTTCCAGTTATGAAAAATGACAGGCTGGTGGGAATAGTTTCAAAACAGGATCTGATGAGGGTTTCTCCATCCCCTTCAACCTCTCTTTCTGTCTGGGAGATCAACTATCTCTATCCAAGGTTAAAGATTAAAGAAGCAATGTCAGAGGATGTTTTAACTACATCACCAGATACTGCACTGGGTCAGGCTGCCCTTACTCTACAGGAGAATGCCATCAGCACTCTTCCAGTAATGGAGGATGGTAAACTGGTTGGCATCATCACTGAAAGCGATATCTTCAAAGCCTTTGTTGATGTTTTTGGATTTAAGCACTCCGATCTGCGCCTAAACCTTGAGGTAGAGGATAAAGTGGGTGTTCTGGCTCAGATTGTAAAGGTAATCAGTGAGATGAATATTAACATCATGAGTACTGTTGTCAGGGAGCTTGAGAATAATAAAGCAAGGATTATCCTCTATCTTGACACAGATGATATGGAGAGGGTTAAGGCTGCCCTGAAGGAAAGGGAGCTGGGAATAATTAATTATGAATAAAGTGTTTTACAATACTATGGCCTGCTAAGGTCATTATCATATTAAGCATCTAGATGTTGAAGCAAAATAACATCAATACCTGAGGGGTAATATACCTCAGGTGATTGATGTTATTTTTTATCTTTTTTATTTTTTATAGCGCATGAGAGTTAAACTTTCAGCTCACTTCTTCTATGGTAGGAGTTTAAAGAACAAAAGAGGATCAGATCTAAGATTATATCCAGGGGTCTCTAACCTCTATCACTTATGGGTATACTGCTGAAGGAACTACTGCAAATTGAGGGGCAGGCGGATACTAAAGCTGGCTCCCTCTTCCTCCCGGGATTCTACCTGCAGCTCCCCCTGGTGCCTGTTGACAATAATATTACGGGCAATGGGAAGCCCCTGACCCGTGCCCTCTCCTACCTCCTTGGTGGTAAAGAAAGGATCAAAGATACGATCTAAATGATGGGAGGAGATACCAATTCCATTATCTTCAATTACTATCAGTGCATCCCCACCGTCACTGCTGGTCTCTATTGTAATCAGGCCCTTTTTTATTATCTCTTCCCGCTGTGCTTTTTCAATGGCCTGAACTGCATTAATGATCATGTTTAAAATAACCTGGTTAATCTCATTGGCCACACAGGGAACAGGAGGCAGGTTCTGGTCAAGCTCCAGCTCCACATGAGCCACCTGTTTCCAGTGGTTTTTACTCATCACCACAGTCTTATCGATAATATCATTCAGGCAGGTAGGTATCTTTTCCTCCTGGCCGGGATGAGTGAAGCTCTTCATGGAGGAAATAATCTCATTAACCCTTTCAATACCCTCCAGTGTCTGCTCTAAGGCACCGGGCACCTCCTCTGCCAAAAAGTCCAGCTTCTCAGCTGAAACACTGCTCTTACCCTCTTTCAGAGAGGAAAAATCATCAAAGGCCTCCTGGAAAAACCTGATATTATTCCAGATATACTGCAGGGGTGTATTGATTTCATGGGCAATCCCCGCTGCCAGCTGACCAATTGACTCCAGCTTCTGAGAGAGGGCTGCCTGTTTTT
>CAZXKH010000280.1:0-1777 GCA_964641385.1 uncultured Clostridia bacterium
AGCTTATTGTAGTAGAGGAGCTGGAGCCTATTCTGGAAAAGGAGATTAAAGCCCTTGGTATCAAGATTACAGGTAAAGACAGACTGCCTCTTGTAGGTGAACTTAAACCTGAAATTGTAGCCAATAGCCTCTCTATAAAAAAATGGAAGGGCGTAAGCTTTCAGGAACAGGGACCACTACCTGGAAGGCCCCCTCTCCTCTGCCCGGGATGCGGACACCGCGGCGCCCTTTATACACTACAAAGCCTTAATTTAGTAATTACAGGCGACATCGGCTGTTACACCATGGGAGCACTACCCCCCTTAGAGGCCATGGATACCTGCATATGCATGGGTGCCAGCATCGGCACCGCCTTTGGCATGGAAAAAGCCGACCCTGGGGCCTGGAAAAAAACAGTAGCCGTTATCGGAGACTCTACTTTCCTGCACTCGGGTGTGACCGGATTGATGGATATCCTCTACAATCAGGGGAAGACCACGGTAATTATCCTGGACAACTCCACCACAGCCATGACAGGCCATCAGGACCATCCAGGGACCGGAAAGACCTTGCAAAATCAACCAACCCACAGGCTTAACCTGGAAGCTCTGATCAGAGCCCTGGGCGTAAAAAGGGTGCGAGTGGAAGACCCACTTAAACTGGATACCTTTCGAAAGGCCATTGAGGAAGAGTTAAAAACACCAGAACCATCGGTTGTGATCGCCAGCCACCCCTGTGTCCTGCACTTTGGAATTAAGGAACAGCCCCCCTATGTTTGCCAGGAAAATTGCATTGCCTGTCAGGCCTGCCTTGGAATTACCTGTCCGGCTCTTAGCCTCACAATAAAAGAGGGGTTCTCAGCCAGGACCATCCAGCTGGATGAAAACATCTGCAATGGTTGCGGGTTGTGTATCCAGCTCTGCCGCTATGAAGCTCTCCAACCAGCTGCAAGAAAGGAGGAAAAAAAGGATGGAAAAGTATGATATCTTAATAGTCGGTGTTGGAGGGCAGGGAACCATCCTGACAGGCAAAGTCCTGGGAGAGCTGGCCCTAGACTGCGGCCTGGATATTAAAATGGCTGAAACCCATGGCATGGCCCAGCGTGGAGGCAGTGTGGTCACTCATGTTCGTCTTGGAGAGAGGGTATTATCTCCCCTAATTCCCTTAGGGGCAGCTGATTATCTGCTCTCCTTTGAAGAGCTGGAGACGATACGCTGGATAACTTACCTGCGCCGGGGAGGCACAGCCATCTACTTCAACAAGACCCTTCCACCAGCATCTGTCATCAGCGGCAGAAATAATTACCCTGAAAAAATTAACGAAGACCTGACAACAATTGATGGTACAGTAATTCCGGTAGCTGAAGAAGGCAGCATAGCCCAGGATAACCCCCGGGTATTAAACATATACCTGCTGGGGGTGCTGGCTGGACTGCTTGCTTTCCCTGTTGATAGCTGGCTGAAAGCTCTTAAAAAAAGCATCCCCCACCCTTTCCTCAAAATGAATCAGGAGGCATTTATGGCTGGCTGGAAGAGGCAAAGGAATAACTAATCCTGTTATAAAGAAAAAAATGCAGAGCTCTTTAAAAGGAAATCAACAGTAATTATCAGAATATAACTTCTTCTACAAAATCAAGGAGGAAAATCAACATGAAAAGAACAACTTTTTTGCCAGTACTGGTTACAGTTATAATGGTGGGGATTACTCTTTTCAGTCTAGCCAGCAAACAGGTAGAAGCTGGACAAAGATGGGACCTGCATTTTGCAACTTTCTGGCCGGCAACTGATTTTCAGGTCGA
>CAZXKH010000280.1:1877-3415 GCA_964641385.1 uncultured Clostridia bacterium
CTGCAGAAGGAATATGAAGACGTTAAAATCATGTTCTTCTGGGCCACTGGTCCGGGGGACTTATTGACCGGCAAGCCCATCAATCAATTAGAAGATCTTAACAGAGAACAGATCAGGGCTGTGGGGGGAACAGTGGCCTCAATAGAAGCACTTGGTGCCACTCCGGTCTCCATGCCCATGTCGGAAGCCTATATAGCTCTTGATTCAGGGATAGTTGATGGCATCCTCTCACCCACCGATGTCCTAAAGGGGTTCAGGTTAGCAGATGTGACAAAGCATATCACCAAGACTCCCTTTCTTTACAATATTGTCTTTATGAAGGTGATGAACTGGGATATCTGGAACTCTTTCCCCCCTGAAGTACAGCAGATTTTTGATGAGGTTAACGAGAAGTACATCGTAGAATATGGCAAGCTGAGAACAGAGCATACACAGGCTGGAGAGATACATGCTGTCACCAACCTGGGCCATGAAGTAATTGAGCTTTCCGCGGAAGAAGAAGCCAGGTGGCTTGAGCTGCTGGAGCCAATTGTAAGTGACTGGATCGAAAAAACTAACAGCGCCGGACTTCCCGGACAGGAAATTGTAGAGATGGTACGAGAACTGGATGCAAGTTTCTCAGAACAATACGGCGCTTATGGTCAGTAAAATCCATTAAAGCATTCAGCAAGGAGATAGAAGCAGTCATAGTTTCTAATGCAAAAGGAGGCACAAAAACTCTATGGATTTTTTCGATAAATTCGTGCACACACTAACCCGGTGGACTGCCAAGATCGGACAAGTTGTGCTGGCAGCATCCATGTTAATTATCGTAGCCAATATAATATCACGCCTGTTCTGGAAGCCTGTGCCGGGCACAGTAGAAATAGTAGAGATCTTTGGGGCAATTATGCTGTCCATGGGAGTGGCCTACTGCGCTATTTTGAAGGGACACATCTATGTGGACATACTCTTTGATCGCTTTTCACCTCGAGTCCAGTCCACCATAGATTTAATCACCAACACTATGGCCTTAGTCTTTTCTGGCCTTCTTGCCAGGGAATCATTAATCTTTGCTACCAGAATGATGCACAGGGGCTATTTAACCGCTCACCTTAAGTTACCCATCCATCCCTCCATCTATCTGGTTGCTTTAGGCTTTATCATGCTGTCGCTGGTACTGATAAGAAATATATTAATTTCCCTATCAAATATTGCTTTTAAGAGTGAAGTATAATGGCTCCGCTGCAGGTAGGCCTGCTTTCCATACTTGTCGTCTTCATCCTGCTTTTTTCCCGCATGCCTGTTGCATATGTAATGCTGGTAGTTGGCATGGGGGGATATGCTTATCTAAGATCAACAAGGGCCATGCTCTCTGTTTCAGTCCAGACCATCTATAATACCTTTGCCTCCTATCCCCTGATTGTTATCCCGCTGTTTGTCTGGATGGGTTATATTGCTTACCATTCCGGCTTAAGCCGGCGGATTTACGATGCCACCTACAAGGTAATGGGCAATCTGCCGGGGGGCTTGGCCCTGGCTACCATAGGAGCCTGTAC
>CAZXKH010000281.1:0-3412 GCA_964641385.1 uncultured Clostridia bacterium
GGTATTTTCTATCTAGTAGATACTGCAGTATTATTGCTGGTCAATAGACTAGCTTATCCCAGTATCTTAAACTCCATAACAAGTTTATATCAGCAACTGCAATATTAATTAACATTTTTGTCCATTTGTTAAATAATACCATGCTTATTTCCCTAAACAAAAGAATAAAACCCGCCTTAAATAGGCAGGTTAATGAACTTCTATCAAAGTAATACTTTAAATATTTGTTTCAACTATAAGCTCATAATCTCCAGTCATACAGGTTTTCTATCTGCCCTGTAAGCCATTGTTGTTGAGCCATCATACTTGATAGTGCCTGTTCCATGGCTATAAACTGGCGATAGTAGCGATCCCGGACCCGCTCCAAACGATCTTCTATAAAGTGCTGTCTTTGTTGCAGATTCCGGATAGTCAGATCCTGACTCCTCAACTGGCGGGGGATAACTCCCACTGTATGACGCAGTATATCATCCATGTATTTTCTAAGACTGATAGCTGCACCATCAAAACCCTCAGTTCCCTCCCGGGCAGCAAAGAGCTTAGTAACAGCATCTGGTTCGCTCTGATGGGCCTTCTCAAAAGCAGCCCTATCAAAACTCATAACCCCATCTCTATCCAGTTGCAAGCCAATACTTGATTGAAATGATAGAGGACCAGCACTGGTCTGCACCATGGGGACAACCATTTGACTGTATTCACTACCAGTAGGCACCCTTCCAGTAAGCAGAGTTCTAATCTGACTCTGAATCCGCATCAAAGTTGTGTTTCCCTGGAGTTTACCGGCCACTCCTGTCTCCTGATCATATTCAAGCTTGGTACTGATAAAATCCATGGTACTGTTATACTGTTCGGCAAAGGCCTCCAGAGCATCAGCTGGAGTATTGCTGTCAATACTGATCTCAATTTTGGCCTGCCCTTCACCCTTCAGCTCAAAGATTACTCCCTCCACCGCACCTTGAACAGTATTCGTGGAAGAATGAATGCTAACTCCTTCAATGGTCAGATCTGCATCCTGTGGGGTACGGAAATCTTGATCCACAATAAGCCCTGTCTCAATATCATAATCAAATGATATTTCATTCTCTGTACCAGTCTCAAAGGCTCTTAAAAGAAGGCTATCTCCAATTATTCTGGCTTCAGCTTCAATATATTCATAGAGAAAGGGATCACTGAGCTTGGTATCCTCTGCAGGTACTTCTTCAATAATATACTCCGGGTCAAGAGCATCCAGCTCTAAAACCCTGAGCTGCCCCAATGTATCTGCTTCTACTTCCCCAAAATCAAAACCGGCTATTGTATCAAGCCCCTCTACAGCATCGATAACCTGCTGGAGTGTAGATACTATATTACTTTCTCCATCCTCCTCCAGGGTAATTGTTAAATCAAGAACTCCATTATCCAGGATGCCCTCTACCTCCAGAGTTTCACCTGGTAAAGCAAAAATGATGTTAATCTCTTCAATATCAAGATCGTTCTCCAAAAGCAAAGCTCGAAGGTTATCTTCAGTACCCTGAACAGTAGTCCATTCAGGTTCCTCCTGGATCCCGCTTTTGGCATTAATCCTATCACGAATAACATTCAGGGTATTGCCAGCCTTAATCTCTATACTTACTCCATTAATATATAACCAGCCATCCTCTAAGGCCTCTTCCTCTTCACCCAGAGTAATCTCTATCTGATGGCTAACCGCCAGCTGAATTACTTCAACTTCATAATCTGTCATTTCTGCCACTGTTGAAGCGGTAGCAGTTACCACCTTTTCATCAGAGCTGGTTACACTTCTAAGATCAAAATTAGACCTTAACAGCAGAGCATCAAGGGTACGATCAAGGTTTGAAACTCGTGTATTCACATCCCGCCAGGCATTACGAAGCTCTTCAGCCTTTTCACTCCGCTCCTCAATCCTTTTTAAGGGCAGGCTTTCAATCTCCATTAGCTGATCAACAATATCTGTGGTTGGAAAACCACTGGCCAGACCGTCCAGTGCAAGTCTATCCAATATATTCACCTCCCCATTTTCATTTTTAGTGTAGAATAAAATAAGAAGTTAAGTCACATTTAGGCCCGGTATCCAGCCGGGCCTAAATACCATCCTTTATTATTTTCCATCTCAATCAATTACATTACATTAAAATGCTTAAACCTTCTCATCAATGATTAAACCAATCATAGTCCGAATCCTGGCAGCAATATCCAGCATCTCTTCCGGCGGCATAGTCTTCATAATCTCTTTATTTTCCAGATTAATGATGTGAACCATTAGTCTTTCTGTAGGTTGATGGAGTTCAAAACGGAGGTCCTTTCTCACGATCTCCAGCGCACCGTTGAGTTTTTCAATGGTCTCCTCAAGATCCTCACGGGAAAGGCCCTCGACGCGTTTACTACTGGCACTCTGGCGCTCTCTTTGTTCTGCTACCTGCTGTGCAGCCTCACGTGATGCCTTCCAGGCTGAGAGATCAAGCTCCTGACTCTGTTGTCTGCTGGAGTGCTGTATACTGTTATTACCCTCTACGCGCATGGCCTTCTCCTCCAATCAAAGATTAAGCTATAAGAGAAAGAGCCAGCCGAAGTTAATGGCCGGCTCAATGTCATAGCTATTAAGATTAACCTAGCAGCTGACGTACTGACTGAGGTCGCATATTGGCCTGAGCCAGCATAGCATTTCCAGCCTGACTGAGGATCTGTTGCTTGGTAAACTCCATCATCTCGTGAGCCATATCTACGTCTCTGATCCTGGACTCAGCAGCAGAGAGATTCTCTGCAGCCACACCCAGGTTGGTAATGGTATGCTCCAGTCGATTCTGGAGAGCACCCATCTTGGAGCGTTCTGCTGATACACGCTGGATAGCACTATCCAGCTGAGTTATAGCACGATTGGCAGACTCACGATTGGTCACCTGGATATTGTGGACTCCCAAGGCCTCAGCCCTCATGTCACCTACGGCAGCCGATACATCCTGCAGTTGATTGGCACCGATATGGAAGACCATGGTGTTATCAGCCAGATGAACAAAGGTGCTATAATCCTCATCTGATGCTTCAAAATAAAAAGCATTGGGGGGATTATCGTAATCTCCCTTGGATTGACCTTCTACTTCTTCCTCCCATTTAATATCTATATTGGCCAGAGGGTCAAAACGAACATCAACGTTTTCATGTACTGTTCCCACCAACATATTACCTGTAACTCTGACGTTTTCAGCAATCATGGCATCACAATGTGCATTTACCACATCAATGGTAAACTGGCTTTCTTCTGCATCACGAATAGTAGTAAGACTCAGTGCATTGAGTATGTTCTCATCGCCAACAAAATTAAAGGCTCCATCCTGACCTGGAACAGCTGAGTTGATAACAAAAGTACCTTCAACAGTACAATAAGTCCCGCCTGAGGTAGGCACAGATACAAAGT
>CAZXKH010000282.1:0-3407 GCA_964641385.1 uncultured Clostridia bacterium
TTAAGTGTAATTTTAGTGTTATAGACAGAGAGTTAGTTTGGTATAATTTATTATTTTCTGTATGTTTTTATAAAATCCTTTTTTTGAGAAAAATATTGGGAGCCAGATTAATTGCTGTCATTCAACCTGGGTGAAGACTTTTATCTTTCACCATTTTTTTTCGCAAAAAAATCAGAGATTGATAGAAGAGGAGGAACATTATTCTAAGCTGGAATAATAATCTTCCAGCAGCTTTCTGTTTTCAACTATCAGCCGGGGGATGGGCAGCTGGTAGGGGCATTTTTCAATACATGCTCCACATTCTGTACAGCTCTTAGCCTGCAGATAGGCATCATAAACCCATCCTGAGCAGAGGGTCTCTTTGTCCACGCGATTGATAAAGGATTGGGAACGCAGGGCGATGGGAATTGGGACCTCCTCCGGACAGGGGAGACAGTAACCACACCTTCGGCAGAAGACCTTACCCAGTTCTTTCTTCATCCTTTCAATGCTGATTTTATCCTCAGCACTTAAGTGCCAGGAGCCTCTAACAGTATCAATGTTCTCATCCAGTTCTTTAATCTTTTCCATACCCGGGATGGGGATCACACCCTCCTGGTTGAGGATGTATTTAAGAGCCACATCTGCCTCAGTTAGCCTGCCGCCAGCCAGTGGCTTCATGGCAAGCATACCGATATTTTTGCTTCTAGCCAGTGGTATCAATTCCCTTTCACAATCATCTTCGATATAGTTATAGCAGAACTGGACTGTGTCGTACTCTTCGGTCTTAAGGGCTTTAACCAGGAGCTCATTGTTGTGGCCGGAGATACCGATATAATCTATTAACCCCTTATCTCTGGCCTCCTTTAATGCCTCCAGGGCACCTCCGGGACTGTTAACCTGATTTAAGTTTTCCAGATTATTAACGGCATGCAGCTGGTAGATATCAATTTTCTTAACCCTGAGCAGATCCAGGCTTTTATGTATATCCTCCAGTGCTCCTTCCCTGTCTCTGGCCTGGGTTTTGGTGGCCAGAAATACCTTTTCATTAATTCCACTGAGCGCTTTACCCAGCTTTTCCTCACTATCTGTGTATGAACGGGCTGTATCGATAAAATTAATTCCCCTTTTAACTGCGTGCCTAACCACTTCAACTGCCTTTTTCATTGAGCGCCTCTGAATACATAAACCCCCTAATCCCGGTAGAGTAACCCTGAAACCGGTTTTACCAAGAACCCTTTCTTTGTTCATTTTTTTCACCTCATTGTTGTTTGGCAGTTCTAATGCCCTGATTTTTGCAGGAAGAGAGTTTCTTTTGTTGAAATAATAAAATATGTTTCGAAAAGATGTGCCCTTTTTGATTACAATATCATACCTGGGTTCACTGTTGACCATACGTCTGATGGTTATTATTGCCGGTTCAGCAGAGAGTGAATTTGCCAGTGCTGCTAAAGAGGGCCTACCACCACAGGTGGACTTTTATCTGGGTCGAAATATTATTGTCTTCGGCTACCACATCCATCATTTTTATTTTGGTATTGCTCTCATCTGTATTGCTGGCTGGCTGGCCCTGGTTGGTTCCAGTTACTTTAACCGTCATAAGATTGCCCTGATGTATGGTACTGGACTGGGTCTCTTTATGGATGAGATCGGTCTTCTTTTAACCTGGGGTGATTATTACTCCAGTGTTACTTACCTGCTCAGTATTCTTCTGGTGGGAGTCTTTTTGAACATTGTCTTCTTCCCCTATTTCTGGCGAGAGGTGAGGAGTAATTTCCAGGAGGCCTCTCCTACAGGCTTCTATCAAAGATTATTTCATAAAAATATAGTAATAAAGGTTGCTGATAGCGTGAGCGAAAAAACAGGCAGAACAGAAAAAACCAGTCTAATCTTTACCGGCCTGATCTACATCCTGGTGGGCATCCTGATTATTTTCTACCCCCGTTTCGTCTATTACTGGGTGGCCGGAGGTTTCTTCATCCAGGGTGTATCTTCACTGGTCAGGGCCTGGAGTAGAGAGGACTGAGTGTTGAGGAGGAAAAACTGCTTTGGCCAAGACTCTAATTTCACCCCTGCTGATCCTGCTGGTTCTTCAGCTGCTCTCTTTTCTGTTACTGAAGACCCAGCAACACAGATTGAATAAGACGGCTCTTAGAGCCCTATCCCTCTTTTTAATCACAGTTTTGTTCTTTGTGTTTTTAAGCCTGCCGGCGGTCTCTGTTCGTTTAGCCTATCTGCTGGAAAGGCCCTTTACTGCACCGGATGCTATCAGTCCCGGGCAGCTTGAGATAGTTACTGTGCTCAGTGGAGGTTATCACCCTGGTTCTGTCCCCGAAATGGGCCACCTGGGTTCCTCCTCCTATGCACGTGTCTATCAGGGAGTTAAGACATTTAAAGAGGCAGGAGCAGAGACACTGGTGGTGCAGGGCCGCTGGCATGGAGATGACCCTGAGCTGGTGGCAGAGACCATGAAGGCTGTGGCTATGGAAATGGGAGTGCCTGAGGAACAGATTCTTGTTGAACCCAATTCCAGCAATACCTTTCAGCATCCACGGGAGCTGATCATGCTGGATGCTATTGACAGCTCCGATAGAATAGCAGTTGTAACCTCGGCCTGGCATCTCAATCGGGCCAGGCGTGAATTCGATAATTTTTTCTCCCAGGTCCAGCCGGTACCGGCAGAGTTTTATTCATATACCAGGCCCCCAGGCCTCTCAGGCTGGTTGCCTCAGCTCTCTGCTCTACAAATGTCCACCAAAATGATACATGAGCTGGCGGGCCAGCTCTGGTATCGGGTACTTAACTTCAGAGAGGATAGATCCCTGGTAGATAATAAGGATACTGCTTTGCAGAGGATTAATTCTCTTTAAGCCTCTTTATGGGAATATATAATACTATTTCCAGAAGAATACGCGGAATCCTCTAACACTTTATAGATCAGCTCCTATTATCCTGCCACCTCTAAATCCTTTGGTTTAGAGGTGCTTTGCTAGAGATACAATTGTCTATTGCCAGGGATGATAAGCAAGATCGATTTAAGGGAAGACCAGGATGGTTGTTAGTCCTTCTGAGGAGGTTTTTGCGGTGGAGATAAACTACATAGATTACAGTCAGGATTTGCTGCAGCAGGCAATTAGCGATGAGGAGCCCCTGGTCTATGTCTTTGACAACCAGAATACCAGAAAAAGGGCACAACAATACTGCCAGCGCCCCTTTCTGGAGCGGGAGAGTCTATTTTTGACCCTGGAGGAGTTAAAGGAGAGGCTCTTTCCTCCCCAGAGGCTGATGCTAAAGGAGGAAAAGCGAGCTGTCCTATTATTTGAACTCCTCACAGCTGAGGAAAAAAATGACCTTGGGATCAGTAATTATTTTGATTTTATTGATTTTTCCTCCCGTTTTTTTGACTTCTTAGAGCTGTGGCAGGAATA
>CAZXKH010000283.1:0-3401 GCA_964641385.1 uncultured Clostridia bacterium
TGGATGAAGATAAGAATGGAGGGGTCCATACCTTCCTGGATGATCTGGTGGCAGGGGTGGCCTCGGCAGCTTCAGCCCGTATCGCTCATGAATGGGAGGATAAAGAGGTTACAGAGAAGAAGGGGAGATAAAAATGAAGGATCTTTACTGCAGGCCAGAGTCTCTGGCAGAGGCCGACAGGAGCATAATATCCAGGGGCTGGACCTCTGATCAGGCCTCTAAGGTGATTACAGAGCTCTGCCAGACCTATGGAGCCCGCTTTGCCGGCAGTGTGGAGGAGAGAGCTGCTGCCCGTTATCTGCAGCAGCTGATGGATGGTTATGGTCTTGATGAGATAGAGCTGGAACCCTTCAACTATCAGGGTTGGAAGCGGGGCAGCACCCGCCTTCTACCTGTGGAAGGGCGCGAGCTGGAGTGCATCGGACTTCCCTATTCGCCTTCTGGCAGGGTGGTGGGAGAGGTTGTGGATCTTGGGGATGGGACCCCGGCAGATTACTCCTTCCATGGGGATAACCTGGAGGGCCGGATCGCCCTGGTCAGTGCCCGCAGACCCCTTTATGCTCGCCAGGCCATGCATCGTCGCGACAAGTATCTGCGGGCTGTGGAGGCTGGAGCCACCGGTTTTTTATGGATGCGAGAGGAGGGGGGGCATCTTGAGGAGACTGGAGGGCTGCCGCATAATGCTCCCATACCTGCTCTGGGAATATCAAGAGAGACGGGTTTTTTAATTCAAAATAAGGTTAGTTCAGATCCTTCACTGCAGATGCTAATTGAAGCCCGGCACAGTAAGGAGGAGGTAACCTCCTTTAACGTGGTGGGAAAATTAAAGGGAAACAAACCGGAGGCCCCATATTTGGTGGCAGGGGCCCATTATGATGGGCATGATATAGCTCAGGGGGCACTGGATAACGCAGCCGGAACTGCAGTGGTGATGGAGGCTGCAGGGCTTTTGGCAGACCATCGAAAAGTACTGGAAAGGAGTATTGGCTTTGTGCTCTTTGGTGCTGAAGAGGTTGGTTTGCTGGGCTCCAGGCACCATGTAGAGGAGCTGGGGCCTGAGGAGGTAAGCTTTATGATTAATCTTGATGGTGGGGCCGGAAGGCCAGTGGGCAATATGGGGCTGGCCCTGCAGGACTGGCCGGAACTGATTCCCCTCTTTCGTCAGCTGGCAACCGATATGGGCCACCATGAGCTGACTGTGGCAGTGGATTTCGGTGAGCACTCAGATATGTTTTCCTTTGCTCAGAGGGGTATCCCCAGCGGTTACTTTAAGGCCATGGATGAGAGAGAGACTGGAAGGGGCTGGGTCCATACCAGGGCCGATACCCTGGATAAAATTTATCAGGAGCGACTGCGGGAGGATGCACTCCTTTTGGCCAGACTTTTACTGCGTCTCTCCTGTCTCAAAGAATGGCCGGCCAAGGAGAGAAAACTATCGGAGATCAGTGGCCTTAAAGAGGCTGGTAGAGAATGATGTCCTTACTTGATATATCTGAAAAAAAGAGGAGGGAGTGGCTTGGAGACCAGAATTGAAAGCGATGCTCTGGGAAGGATGGAGATACCTGCCAGGGCCTATTATGGAATCCAGACCATGCGGGCCTATAAGAATTTCAGGATTTCTGGACTCAGTATTCATCCCTCTTTGATTGATGCTCTGGCCCTGGTCAAAAAGGCTGCAGCTTTGGTCAATATGGAGGTGGGAATGTTAAGCAGGGTTCCAGGTCAGGCAGTGGTAGAGGCAACAGACTCTCTGCTGGCAGGTGAGCTGAGAGATGAGTTTATCCTTGATCCCTTACAGGGGGGAGCCGGGACTTCTCTCAATATGAATGCCAATGAAGTACTGGCCAATAAGGCTCTGGAGCTATTGGGTTATGAAAGGGGCCGCTATGATGTGATCCACCCCAATAACCATCTTAACATGAGTCAGTCCACCAACGATGTGGTCCCCACTGCCTCCAGGATGGCAGCAATTTTTCTGCTAAGGGATCTAATACCTGAGGTTAAATCCCTGTTGAAGGTTTTCAGAGAAAAACAGCAAGAGATGGACAGTGTGCTGAGAATGGGGAGGACTCACCTTCAGGATGCAGTTCCCATTCGTTTGGGGCAGGGGTTTGGAGCCTATGCAGCTGTAATTGGGAGGGATTGCAAGAGACTGCAAGAGAGCATGGTTTCTCTGCAGGAGATTAACATGGGAGCTACAGCTGTTGGTACAGGTCTCAATGCTGATCTGGATTACATAGAGCTAATAACCGGGCGTTTATCAGAAGTTAGTGGGCTTAACCTCAAACAGGGGGCTGATCTTGTTGATGCCACTCAGAATATTGACTGTTTTCCCCTGGTCTCCTCTTCATTAAAGCTGATGGCCATCAATCTATCCAAACTGGCCTCTGATTTAAGGCTGCTTTCTTCGGGTCCCAGGGCAGGGTTAAGAGAGATTATCTTACCATCCGTTCAGCCCGGTTCTTCAATTATGCCCGGGAAGGTTAATCCGGTGGTACCAGAGATCCTCAACCAGATCTCCTATCAGCTGCAGGGTAATGATCTGACCATCTCCTCGGCAGTTGAGGCCGGACAGCTGGAGCTGAATGTAATGATGCCGGTGATTATCTTCAACCTGTTGCAGTCTCTTGAGATAGTAAAAAATGGCATTATTACTTTCAGAGAACGCTGCCTGAAGGGTATTGAAGCCAACCAGGATCTATGTCGTCAACATGTGGAGAACAGTATCGGTATCATTACGGCCATTAATCCCCATGTTGGCTATGATCAGGCCTCCATGGTAGCCAAACGGGCTATGGAGGAGGAAAGGCCACTGCGGGAAATAGTACTGGAGGAGGGCCTTCTTACAGAAGAGGAACTCGATGAGATCTTAAATCCCATGGAGATGACAGAACCCGGTATTGCCGGTGAAAGATTACTTGAAGAAGAATAGGTGTGGTATATATGGAAGCAATTGTACAGACCCTGGAGGGGTTTATGCGGCTGGAGCTGGCTATTTTGATGGTAGCCACTCTGCCCTTTATTGAGCTGAGAGGGGCCATCCCCCTGGCGATAGCCATGGGTCTTGAGCCCAGACAGGCCTTTTTGCTGGGTATTGTGGGTAATCTGTTACCGATTGTTCCACTGTTACTGCTTTTGACCCCTGTTACTGAGTTCCTGCGGGTCTTTACCATCTTTGATAGATTCTTTGAGTGGCTGCATCAGCGAACCATTAGACAGAGCGATAAGGTGGAAAAATATGGGGCCTTTGGTCTTATCTTTTTTACTGCCATTCCTATCCCCACCACCGGGGCCTGGACGGCCACAGTGGCAGCCACTCTCTTTAGAATCAGGTTCAAATATGCCTTTCCTGCTATCAGCTTTGGTGTGCTGGTGGCAGGAGTGGTGGTTACTTTTATAAC
>CAZXKH010000284.1:0-3385 GCA_964641385.1 uncultured Clostridia bacterium
TATAATCTTTGCTGCTGCCCTTATTCTGGGGCGGAAGCTTGGTTTCTGGGCCGGAGGACTTGGTTCAGCCCTGGCTGATCTGCTGCTGGGTTATGCTCACTGGGCTCCCTTTACCTTTGTGATAAAGGGCCTGGAGGGATATCTGGCAGGCAGACTGGGCCATGCAGCCTTTAAGCGTGGCGAGGGTATCATGCAGCCTCTGCTGGCCCTGGTGGTGGCCGGGCTGTGGATGGTAGTGGGTTATTTTGGTGCTGGAAGCCTGCTTTATGGCCTCCCTGCTGCTTTTGTGGAGCTGCCCGGTAACCTCTTTCAGGCTTCAGGTAGTCTGGTCATTGGATTGCCCCTGGCGCTGGCCCTGAAGAAAACCGGTTTCTTCAGGGGGATTAAGTAATGATTTCTATTATCGATTACGGGATGGGCAATCTGGAGAGTGTCACCAGGGCCCTGCGCAGGCTGGGGATTAAGAACAGGATCATCGACGATCCCCGACAGCTTCAGGAATCAGAGGCCCTTATCCTGCCTGGAGTTGGCTCCTTTCCGGCAGCCATGAACAATCTGCAGCAGGCTGGATTTATCGATCCTCTTAAAGACTATCTTGCCCGGGGAGCTCCCCTGCTGGGGATCTGTCTGGGTTTTCAGCTGCTCTTTACTGCCGGTGAAGAGGGAGGAAAGGAACCCACCTCAGGTCTGGGTTTCTTTCCTGGCACTGTTGTTTCCTTGCCCTCAGAGCCGGGTCTTAAGATTCCTCATATGGGGTGGAATCGTGTCTATCCTCTTTTTTCTGATCCACTCTTTGCCGGTCTGCAGGAGGGCTTTTACCAGTACTTTGTCCATTCCTACTGTGTCCTGGATAGAGGGCAGGAGGGCATTATTGCTCGTACCGGCTATGGAGTTGATTTTGTTGCAGCCATTGGCAGAGGAATGGTTTATGGGCTTCAGTTTCACCCTGAAAAGGGAGGTCAGGAGGGTCTTTTGATCCTAAAAAACTTTGCACAACTGGCAGCAGGGGAGGGGTTCTAATTGCTGGCCAAGAGAATTGTTCCCTGCCTTGATCTGATGGAGGGCAGGGTGGTTAAAGGCATCAACTTTGTTGAACTCAGAGAGGCAGGCGATCCACCCCAGCTGGCCGCTCAGTATTACCGGCAGGGGGCTGATGAACTGGTGCTTTTGGATATAACTGCCTCCGTGGAAAAACGGGGTATTCTTCTTGACTTGATCAGAAGGACTTCAGAGCAGGTCTTTATCCCTCTGACTGCCGGTGGCGGAATTAGAAGGACTGAGGAGATTAGAGATCTGCTACGGGCCGGGGCAGATAAGGTGGCCATGAATACCGGGGCCCTTTCTCGTCCTAAGCTGATTGCAGAGGCCAGTGCTCTCTTTGGCAGCCAGTGTGTGGTGGTGGCCATTGATGCCAAAGGGGTTGGTACTAACTCCTGGGAGGTATATAGCCACGGTGGTCGTCAGCCCACCGGCCGTTGTCTGCTGGAATGGGCCAGAGAGGCAGTGGAGCTGGGGGCCGGTGAACTGCTGATTACCAGTATTGATGGAGATGGAACCAAAGAAGGCTATGATGAGGACCTCTACCGTACCCTCTCTGAGGAGGTTAATGTCCCCCTGATTGCTTCCGGTGGTGCCGGCTCAAAGGAGGACTTTTACCGGGTTTTGATCGGTGGCGCTGATGCAGTGCTGGCGGCTTCTCTCTTCCACTACGGAGAGCTGAGCATTGCCGAGGTGAAGGAGTATCTGGCTGCAAGGGGTTTACCCATCAGGGAGACAGAAGAGCCGGCAGGAGGTGTTGAATGACAGCTTTTAATTTCAGTAAAATGCACGGACTGGGAAATGACTTTATTTTATGCAGTGCACTTCATGAAGAGCTATACTTTGAACCGGATGAGATCAGAAGGCTCTGCAACCGGAGGCGGGGGATTGGGGCCGATGGAATTATTGTCGTGCTTCCAGCCCTGGCAGAGGAGAATGACTATCGGATGCAGATCTTTAATGCCGATGGCTCCGAGGCCCAGATGTGTGGTAATGGAATTCGGTGTTTCGGCCTCTATCTGGAGCGGGAAGGGATTACAGATAAGGATAAACTGAGAATAGAGACTGCGGCCGGGGTCAGGACCCTTTATTCTGATGGTGAGCTCTATACAGTTAAGATGGGAGAACCCATTTTCAGGCCCTCAGAGATACCCATCAAGGCCTCGGGCGAAGAAGTGCTGGAACAGGAGTATAAGATAGGGGAAGAGTTCTTTACTATTACTGCTCTTTCCATGGGCAACCCCCATGCCGTTATTTTTACTCCCCGGGTGGAGGAGATTCCTCTGGAGGAGTACGGTCCCTTAATCGAAAGGGATTCTCTCTTTCCCCAGCAGACCAATGTGGAGTTTGTCTCGCTTCAGGCCAGGGATCGGCTGCGGATGAGAGTCTGGGAGCGGGGTGTGGGTGTTACAGAAGCCTGTGGTACCGGCGCCTGTGCGGCAGCAGTAGCGGCCATGGCAACAGGCAGAGCAGGAGCTAGAGTGCAGGTGATCCTCGATGGTGGCGGGCTGGAGATTACGCGCCAGGGGAAAGAGGTTTTAATGAAAGGGCCTGCAGTCTTTGTCTATTCAGGCAGGGTTGAGCTGGGAGTGGAGAAGTAAATATTTGAAGATTAAGAGGGAAAGGATGGTTATGATATGGAGCTGGCAAAGCGTATCAGAAGATTGCCTCCCTATCTCTTTGCAGAGATTGACCGCATGATCGAGGAGGCCAAAAGTGAGGGAGTGGATGTCATCAGCTTTGGAGTGGGTGATCCCGATCAGCCAACTCCAGCTCAGATTGTGGAGCGGATGCAGAGGGAAGTTGAGAGGCCTGAGAACCACCGCTATCCCTCCTATAAGGGTCTGAATGAGTTTAGAACAGCAGTGGCTGAATGGTTTAAGAGTCGCTTTGGAGTAGAGCTTGATCCAGAGGCTGAGGTGGTCTCACTTATTGGCAGCAAGGAGGGTATTGCTCATCTTCCCCTCTGTTATGTGGATCCTGGAGATCTGGTTCTGATTCCCGATCCGGGCTATCCTGTTTACAGGACGGGAACCCTTTTTGCGGGAGGAGAGTGTCACACACTACCCCTTAGAGAGGAAAACTCCTTTCTTGTGGACTGGGAGTCCATTCCAGAGGAGGTTGCCTCCAGGGCTAAAATAGTTTATATTAACTACCCCAACAACCCCACCGGTGCGGTGGCTACCCTTGATTTCTTTCAGGAGGCAGTGGCTTCCGCCCGGAAGTATGACCTGCTGATTGCTCATGATGCTGCCTACAGCGAGATTGCCTTTGATGGTTGCAGGCCCCCCAGTATTCTGCAGGTGGAGGGAGCCATGGATGTGGCACTGGAGTTTCATTCCCTTTC
>CAZXKH010000285.1:0-3381 GCA_964641385.1 uncultured Clostridia bacterium
AGAGCAATAAATAAAAAACCCATGCTTAAGAGCCTGTAATAAGAGAAGCTACCATCCAGAATATAGTCTGAGCCATCAATAAAAGTGACCAGAGATGGTAGTGCTGGGTTAAGCCAGCCCGGTAGATAAGCAATAATGAGGACCAGAACAGTAAGCAGACCGGCCATGATCTGTTCATCCAAAAGCACAGAAAAGAGCAGGGCCAGTGAATATATTACCAGCAATCCTAAAAGAGTATTGAGAGTTGCAACCAGCAAAGGTATAATCTCAACCCCTGCAAAGACCACCCGGGAGATGGCAATTAAAACCAGGGTGGATAAAAAAACTGAAATTACAAGCAGCATTATTCCCGCCAGGGCTTTAACTACCAGGATGGTGGCTCGTGATAGAGGCCTTGCCAGCAGAAAACCAATGGTGTCACCCTTGACCTCAGAGGCTACAGGACTCATCCCAAGAATAATTGCCAGCAAAGATCCAAACTGATATAGGTTTTTCCCATTCCACTGGCTCCAGAGATATAGCAGCTGGTCATCAAGAAATGTAGTATCAGGAATAAAGGAACTCATCTCCTCGGTGCCAGCACCTGAGAGAAAATCAATGATCCAGTTATACATCAGGGGAATTAGGGCTGCAGTCAGGATTAAAAAACCAGTTCCAAGGGCAAACTTCCACCAGCCCTCTCTGAGCTCCTTAGAGAGTAAAGCCCTCTTCATCACCATCACCCCGCATCTGCTGCTGAATTATTTGCTCAGGACTCTCCTCAATAATATCCAGGGCAAAATGTGGCTCCAGCTCAAGCTGCTCTAAAAACCCCAGGAGGTTTTGCCGGACAGAAAAAATAAAGGCTTTATCCTCCCGGGTGTACTCTTCTACAGCAGGATCCTCTAAGAGCTCGGGGTCTGGTTCCTGTTGAAAGACAACCCTGACGCTGGTGCTTTCTGTAGTCAGCTGATCCCTGCCCCTGACAGATAGCAGTCTTCCCTGATGGATAAAGGCCACCTGATCTGCCACACTCTTGATCTCACTGAAACTATCAGATGCATAAAGGATGGTCATACCCGCAGCTGAAAGCCTCTCTTTAATAAGAGAAAGCAATCTCTGTTTCATTATCGTACTCAGTCCGGTGGTGGGCTGATCAAGGATCAGCAGCTCAGGTTCAGGGGCCAGAGCCAGTACCAGGGATATTAACCTCTTGTCTTCCTGATAGAGACTGCCCATTCTTTTCTTTTTCGGAAGCTGAAAGTACTCTATAAATTCTGCTGCCAGCTGATGGTTCCAGCCGGGATAAAAGGAACTGGTAAACTGCAGCAGTTCCTCCAGAGTCATATAGTCATAAAACTGATTGGTCTCCGGAAGATAGCCCACCAGCTCTCTGATCCTTACTGAATCCTGAATAATATCCAGCTCTTTAATCTGGCCCTGACCAGCATCAGGCTTTAAAAAACCCAGCATCATTTTAATGGTGGTCGTCTTGCCGGCTCCTTCAGGACCGAAGAATCCCAGGGTTCTTCCCTCTTCGATCCTCATTGTCAGCCCATCAACAGCCAGGGCCTGACCAAAGCCTTTGGTCAGGCCCTGCAGATCAATCATACCTTGCATGGAGGCTCTCCTTTCAAGGATCCTCAATCCACATAATCAAACTCAATAGCTCCCACCCTGATCAGGTCACCATTCTCTGCTCCCTCTCTTTTTAGGGCCTCTTCCACACCCAGCTGGCGCAAAAAGGAGGCAAACTCAATTAGGGCATCCTCATCATGGGGGTTAACCCTCTCAGCCCTGGCCTCGATTCTTTCACCAGCGACCCGAAAGCCATCTTCTTCTTTGATAATCTGATAACCGAAATCTTCACCGGCATGAAACCTGATAATTTTAGCTCCGGTTTCAGGTAGTGCCATTTCCTCCTCGGGCAGATTTTGTAACAGTTCCCAGGCCCGGTTGAGCAGGGGTTTAATTCCCTCTCCCGTAACGGCAGAAATTGGATATACCTCACAGCCCCGCTCCTCAAGCCTCTGCTGCAGCTCTGAAAGTTTCTTTCTGGTCTCAGAGAGATCAAGCTTGTTGATAACCACCAGCTGCTTCTTATCAGTTAGCTGCTGGTGATAACTTTTAAGTTCCCGGTTGATCTGTTCATAGTCCTGAAGGGGATCTCTACCCTCCATACCCGAACCATCCAGGAGATGAAATAGTAAACGAGTGCGCTCAATGTGACGCAAAAATTCATCACCCAATCCAACTCCCTGGTGGGCACCTTCGATTAGACCCGGAATATCTGCCACCACAAAGGAGCGAAAATCATCCAGCTGCACAACCCCCAGTGAAGGTTTTAAAGTGGTAAAATGGTAATTATCTATCCGAGGACTGGCACCTGAGATGCGGGAGATAAGGGTTGATTTACCCACATTGGGAAAGCCCAAAAGACCTACATCTGCCAGCAGTTTAAGCTCCAGTCGTAGCTCTTTCTCTTCTCCCTCTTCTCCCTCTTCTGCCTTCCTGGGTGCTCTAAGTGTAGAACTCTTAAAGCGAGTATTACCCTTTCCTCCACGACCACCCCTGGCAGCCAGCCAGCGCTGATCCTCCTCCACCAGATCGATTAGCAGAGAATCACTCTTATCATCAAAGACCAGTGTACCCGGAGGCACTCTAATCTCCAGGTCCTGACCCTGAGCACCCTTTTTATTACTACCCCTACCCCGCTGCCCCTTCTGGGCCCGGTACTGGTTCTGGTTTTTTAAATGATTCAGGGTATTCAGTGAGGGGTCAACCTGCAGGTAGATACTGCCACCACTGCCCCCATCACCACCATCAGGGCCACCATGTGGTTCGTACTTTTCTCGACGAAAGCTTACCTCACCGTCACCACCATCTCCTGCCTTAATCAGAATCTTAACCTGATCTACAAACATAAAAAAACCCCCTATGAAAAAGAAAAAACCCAGTACCCGAAGATACTGGGACAGGTGCTTAAGCCATTACTGCCACCTGGTCTTCAGTGTAAACACTGACCTGACGGCTATTTTTACCCTTTCTTTCAAAGGTTACGTAACCATCTTCCTTGGCAAAGAGGGTATCATCGCCACCACGGCCAACATTCAGTCCAGGTTTAAATTTTGTTCCTCTCTGCCGGACAATTATACTGCCGGCAGTGATGAACTGGCCATCATGGCTTTTAACTCCCAATCGTTTCGATTCACTATCTCGTCCATTACGTGAGCTTCCTACTCCCTTTTTCTTGGCCACTATTCATCACTCCCTTCCTGAGTATTATTCTCAACTATTGATTCAATCAACACTTCACTGTAGGGCTGTCTACGACCCGTTTTCTTACGGTAACGCTTCTTGGCTTTATACTTTAAAACCGTTATCTTTCGGTGTCGATCATGT
>CAZXKH010000286.1:0-3367 GCA_964641385.1 uncultured Clostridia bacterium
TCTGAGTCTGATGCGTAATGTGGCTACCAGGGTTGCGATTATGTACCTGGGCAGGGTATGTGAGGTGGCGCCGGCGGCAGACTTCTTCCAGCAGCCCCTCCACCCCTATACTCGAATGCTCATCTCATCGGTACCGGTGGTCAGTGAGAAAGAAGAGGCCATGAAGCCCAAAAGATATACCTCTAGAGGGGAGATCCCCAGCCCGGTTAACCTTCCCACCGGCTGTGGTTTTCATCCTCGCTGTCCGGAGAAGATAGAGGCCTGTGACCGGGACAAACCCAAGGCCCAGTTTTTGGGTGATGGGCGTCAGGTCTTTTGCCATCTGTACCGGGAGGACAAAGAGGAAATAGCAGCAGAAAGAACATTAAGACAGGAGTGATAACAGTGTCCAGGAAATTTCAACTGGGAATTGATATTGGAGGTACCTTTACTGACTTTGTCTTCATTGATGAAGAGACGGGAGAGATCACCCTTGATAAAAGCCCCACCACACCTGATGATCTCTGGCAGGGAATTGCAGCCGGGATTGAAGAGGCTGACTATGATCTGAGCCTCTGCTCCCTTTTGGCTCACGGGACTACTATTGGCCTCAATGCCTTTCTGGAGAGAAAGGGAGGCAAAATGGCCCTGATCACCACCAGGGGTTTCAGGGATGTCTATGAGATCGGCAGGCACAATCGAGTGGAGATGTATGATCTCTTCTACAAGAAACCGGAACCACTAATCAGCAGAGAACTGAGGTATGAGGTTAATGAACGCCTCGATGCTAAAGGGCAGGTGGTAGAGCCACTTGATGAAGAACATCTGCTGGAGATCATTGAAGAGTTGAAAAAACAAGAGGTGGAAACAGTGGCAGTTTGCCTCCTCCATTCCTATCTCAATCCTTCCCATGAGGAAAGAGTTAAGGAGCTGCTGGCAGAACATCTGCCTGGAGCCTTTATTACCATCTCCTCCGAACTGGTTCGGGAATGGCGTGAGTATGAACGGACAAGCACTACCGCCATCAACGCCTATATCATGCCGGTGGTTAAGGACTTTTTGGATCGCATTACTGCCGAACTTAAGGAGAGGGGTTATCAGCATTCCTTCTATGTTAATCAGTCCAGTGGCGGCCTCATCTCCGCTTCGCTGGCCAGGGAGAAGCCGGTCAATACCATTATGTCCGGCCCGACCGGTGGGGCTGTGGCTTCAGCCCGGATCGGTGAGCTAAGAGGGGAGAGGAACATAATATCCTTTGATATGGGTGGTACCAGCTGTGATGTCTCTCTTACCCATGATGGTATCACCAGTGTTACCGTAGAATCCAAGATCGAGCAGCATCCGGTAATGGTACCCATGGTCGAGGTCCATTCTATTGGGGCTGGAGGTGGTTCCATCGCCTGGATCGAAGGAGAAAACCGCCTCAAGGTTGGCCCTCAGAGTGCCGGTGCCAAGCCGGGGCCTGTCTGTTATGATCTGGGGGGAGAAGAGATTACGGTAACTGATGCCAACCTGCTGCTGGGTCGAATAGATCCCAACCGTTTCCTGGGAGGCCGTATGGTACTTAACCAGGAACAGACAGAGGCCATGATGGAGGAGAAGATCGCCAGACCCCTTGGGCTCAGCCAGACTGAGGCAGCCGAGGGGATCATCCGGGTAATTAATACCAAGATGGCACATGCCATCAGGGCATTAACGGTGGAAAGAGGGCTCCACCCCAATGAGTTTACCCTGGTTACCTTTGGGGGAGCAGGCCCCATGCATGCCTGTGAGCTGGCCCGGGAGATGGAGATTCCCCAGGTTGTGGTGCCTGTGGCCTCGGGACAGTTTTCTGCCCTGGGTATTGGCTTAAGTGAGCTGCGGCAGGACTTTTCACGTCCGGTAATCAGACCCCTAAATACCATAGATATCAAGGAGGTAAGGGAGATTCTGGCCGGCCTTAAAGAAGAGGCCAGTGAGACTTTCAGTCGTCAGGGTGTTCAGGCAGAGGAGCTTGATATCCAGCTTTCGGCTGATATCCGGTATTTGGGTCAGGAGTATACAGTTACGGTTCCCATTACCTCTGAAAAAGATAAACTGGAAGAGGAATGGCAGGAGCTGGCCGCTACCTTCGATGAGTTCCATCAGCGAATGTACGGACACAGTGCCGAGGGAGAGGCCAAGGAGCTGATTAACCTCCGTTTGAAGGCAACGGCAGAGGTTAGTCGGGTTAAGCTGGAGGAGCGTTCCCGGGGAGAAGAGACACCGCCGGCAGCTTCTCACCTGGGAGAGCTGAAGACTTACTTCACAGCTCAGAAAGAATTTCTATCAACAAGCTGCTACAAAAGGGAGCTTTTACAACCAGGCAATAAAATAAGTGGTCCGGCAATTATCGAAGAGTTCGGTTCAACGGCTGTACTGCCCCCCGGCTGGTCTCTTGAGGTTGACAGCTATGGCAATCTAATCCTTACGCTTAAGGAGTGAATAAAATGACAGAAACCAGACTTGATCCCATTACTCTGGAAATTATACAGCACGGTTTTGTTGCTGCAGCAGATGAAATGAAGATTAATCTGATGCGCACCTCTTATAACCCCATTATCTACGAGGTGCTGGACTTCAGTGTTGGGCTTTTCAACAAGGAGGGTCTGATTATCTCCCAGGCAGCAGGACTGCCCATCTTTCTCGGTAACCTGGGTGAGGCCATCAAGACTGTAATCAGGGATATCGGTGAAGAAAACTTTGATGACGGCGATATCTATATGATCAATGATACCTATACCTCGGGCACCCATCTCAATGACATGACTGTCATCAGCCCGGTCTTTTACCAGGAAGAGCTGGTGGGTTTTACTGCCAGCAGGGCCCACTGGCTGGATATGGGCTCCAAGGATCCCGGTGGCTGGTCACCTGATGCCACTGAGATTTATCAGGAAGGGCTTCGTTTCCGCTCGGTACAGCTCTATGCCGGGGGAGAGATGAATGAGAGTGTAATGCGTATCCTAAAGGACAATGTACGGATGTCAGAGAGTGTGATGGGTGATCTAAGAGCTCAGATTGCTGCCGGAAGGACAGGTGAGCGGAGATTCAAGCATATCCTGAATAAGTTTGGTTCCCGCAGGGTGCTGCTGGCTTTAGATGAAATGCTGAAAGAAGGAGAGAAGACGGCCATCAGGGCCATTGAAGAGATGCCCGATGGAGTCTATGAGGCCCAATCCTTTTTGGATGATGATGGTGTGGCCATGGAGGATCTGCCCATCAGGGTTAAAGTAACCATCGATGGTGGTAAGATGACCATCGATCTCGAAGGTTCTTCACCCCAGGCCAGTGGTCCTGTAAACTGTGGTCTGGCGGCCACAATTTCTGCCATCAGGGTGGCCTTTAAAGCGGTGACCACGCCCTTTGCTCC
>CAZXKH010000287.1:0-3358 GCA_964641385.1 uncultured Clostridia bacterium
CATGAGGTATCTCCATCCTCCTACAGGGCTTATTTAATTTTTTAAAATAATGTTCTTTGGCATACTCCTAAACCCTTTGAAATAATCACTTAAAAAAGAGGACACTTAGCTGCTCAGATAGCAGCTTTCTTTACTGATTGACACAGATTCACCCTAAAGAGCATAATATTCAACTCAAGAGAGCAACACATATAAGTTGTAGCCAAAACCTGTGAGCAATGCCAATACGCCTTCTACCAGATATACTATATGTAGTGGTGAATAATGATTAATTGCTGTAAAGAAATTACTACTCCTTTTACCTAAATGAATTTTAAGCTAAATTTATTAACTTCAGTAGCAAGATTTACTTATATTGGATTTATGTTATTCTCTTATACTATTATACCAAAACAAGTAAGGCACTGCTAGTACTTTTTTTGTCAAAAAAATATTATCACAGACATATATAGACAAGAAATAAAAAGGAGACTATACTCTTCCTGTAGAAAAATACTATATAGATAACAGTAATAATTATTGTATATTTATTAATTTTTAAATACCCATGATCACAATTTATAATATGCCTTAATAGGAGTAAAAAACAATGAAAATTATAAGAAGATCAATGAATCCCAAAATATTTCAGGGGGTTGGAAAGAGAAATAATTATTTTGAAGGATGGTACCACAAACATGTCTCAGTAACTGGATTCACCTTTGCAGTTATTGGAGGTTTGGCCTACTCAAATAATTCAATTGGCCACTCTTTTGTTCAGGTTATATCGGGAAAGGATGGTTCTACATCCTATATTGAATATCCCATCGACCAGTTTAATTATCATGAAAAGGATTATTGTATCAACATTGGTCCTAACATATTTAGTAATTCCAGATTGAAATTAGAAATCCAAAGGCCTGAGCTAAGTCTTGGTGGTGAATTAAACTATCAAAACTGTGTTGAGCTCCAAAGAAGTCCTCTCTGGCCAGGTATTATGGGCTGGTACCGATTTGTCCCACGTATGGAATGCTATCACGGGATAGTTAGCCTGCACCACACCATAAAGGGGAAATTATCTTTTAACGGAGAGGACATAGACTTTTCAGAGGGTACTGGCTATATCGAAAAGGACTGGGGGTCTTCCATGCCCAGTAACTGGATCTGGCTCCAGGCCAATACCTTTAGTTCAAAGAGAACCTGTCTAATGTTATCAGTGGCAACTATACCCTGGATGGGTTCCAGTTTTGTAGGGTTTTTGGGAGTACTCCATACAGAAGATCATCAGTATCGTTTTGCCACCTACACAGGTGCTGAGATAAGTAATATTGAAGTTACCGCCTCAGAGGTGTTAATAGAAATAGTTGATAATGATTATGTCTTGAAAATTTATGCTGAACAAAGGGATAGTGGTACTTTGAAAGCACCTGTTGCTGGAGACATGAACCGACGTATTAATGAAAGTATCGATTCTACTGTCAGAATGCGCCTGGAAAAAAAAGATAATAAAGAAGTCCTTTTTGAAGAAACAAGTAATAATGCAGGATTAGAGATGGTGGGAGAGATTTCTAATCTCTCCAGTCGACTGCAGTCCTAATGGAAATGAATTATTGAAGTTATAGGATACTTGATATTCAAAGTGTTTTATCACTTCTTTGTCCTCAGACAACCCTCCTATCAACAACTCCTCCTATACTCACTTATTTGCAGGACAGGTTCATTCCGTCATCCTCCCTTATTCTTTACTAAAACCCCTCTCAAAGAGAGTCAAAAATCATTGAAACCCCCTATCTTCAGTTCTTATCTCCCCTTAGACTTTACTCACACAACCAGATTAGAAATATTTTAGTAATTTATGCTATACTTAATTATTTTATACAAACCCCGGCTTCAAGACATGCATCAAAAAAACAGTAATTTATAGGCAGCAATAGTATTTGATATCCCGGTTATTTAGCTGATTTATTATGCAGCTAACACAGGACAATAAATAAAATATATCGACAAAAAAGAGGAAATTTCTTTTTGATGTAGAATATTTTTATCTAATTGTTTTTTTAAGGGAGGCAAATACTACCATGACTCTTTGGAACACCTACTATGAAACCATGCCCAGGGAAGAGATGGAAAAACTTCAATTTTTGAGGTTAAAAGAGACCCTGGAAAAAGTTTATCAGCGTGTTTCTTACTACCAAAATAACTTCAAGCAACACAATATCGAGCCTGGAGATATTAAAAACCTGAAGGATATTTCCCGGTTACCCTTTACGACCAAGGATGACCTCCGCTGTGGTTACCCCTTTAAATTATTTGCTGTACCGCTAAAAGAGGTGGTACGCATCCACTCCTCCTCCGGAACTACAGGACAGGCAACTGCAGTGGGCTACACCCGCCAAGACCTTGAGACCTGGTCCGAACTAATGGCTCGCACCCTGACATCTGGAGGGGCAAATGCAGAAAGTGTGGTGCAAATTGCCTATGGATATGGCCTCTTTACGGGAGGGCTTGGCCTCCATTATGGAGCTGAAAAAATTGGTGCTACTGTAATCCCTATCTCCGGTGGCCAGACCAGACGACAGGTACAGATCATGATTGACTTTCAAACTACAGTTTTAGCCTGCACCCCTTCATATGCAATATATATCGCGGAGACACTTGAGGAAATGGGTATTGACGGAAATAAAATCAGTTTAAAGTTAGGGGTTTTAGGAGCTGAACCCTGGACAGAAAACATGCGATCTGTAATCGAAACCAGGCTTGGTATTAATGCTTACGACATTTATGGGCTGAGTGAAGTTATGGGGCCAGGCGTCTCCAGCGAATGTCCCGCCAAAAATGGTCTCCATATCTTTGAGGATCATTTTTTACCGGAGATCATTGATCCAAATACAGGAGAGATACTACCAGAGGGAGCAAGCGGAGAGCTGGTTATTACCACCCTCACCAAAGAGGCTATTCCCGTGATCCGTTACCGTACCGGTGATATTACCTCTTTGAACAAAGAAAAATGTTCCTGTGGCAGAACCTTTACCCGAATGAATAAAATAAGTGGTCGCTCTGATGATATGCTCATTATTCGTGGGGTAAACGTATTTCCCTCACAAATTGAAACTATCTTAATGGACTTTAGCCAGACAGAGCCACACTACCAGATTATCGTCGACAGGATTGGTTCTCTAGATACACTTGAGGTATTAATTGAGGTCTCTGAAAAAATGTTTTCAGATAAAGTAAAGGGCTTAGAGGAGCTGGAGCACAGGATTGGTCAGGAGATTGAAAACAGGCTCTTCGCTATATTGTGTGGGTAACCCGAACTAGATAAACATACCAATATTGCCAGTTACAATCACGGGATCAAAATGAGGATAACAAAGTTATT